>JACXUX010000253.1 GCA_014763725.1 Rhodobacterales bacterium | reverse complement strand
GTGCAGGCGGGGGGTTTCACACCCCCCGCACCCCCCGTGGGATATTTGGCCGGGAAGCGGGGGGGCGTCAGAAGGGCACGTCGTCGGCGGCGGTGACGAAGCGGGCCACGATCTTCTTGGGGCCGGCCTTGTCGAAGTCGATGTCGAGCTTGTCGCCCTCGATCCCGGTGACGCGGCCATAGCCGAACTTCTGGTGGAAGACCCGGTCGCCCGGGGCATGGGCGGGGGCGGCGGTCAGGTCGATGATGATGTGGCGCGCCTCGCGCGGCTGGGCCACGGGGCGGTCGGCCGCGCGGGCCTGCATCCGCTGCCAGCCGGGGCTGGCATAGACATCGGCACGCGCGGCGCGGCTTTCCAGCGCCGAGGCGGGCGCCGCCGCGCCGAAGCCCCCGCCGTAGAGGCCGGGGGGGGTCAGCACCTCGACATGATCGGCGGGCAGTTCGTCGATGAAGCGGCTGGGCAGCTGGCTTTGCCACTGGCCATAGACCCGGCGGTTGGCCGCGAAGGAGATGGTGCAGAACCGTTCGGCCCGCGTGATGCCGACATAGGCCAGGCGGCGTTCCTCCTCGAGCCCCTTCAGTCCGGTTTCGTCCATGGCGCGCTGGCTGGGGAACAGCCCGTCCTCCCACCCCGGCAGGAAGACCACGGGAAACTCCAGCCCCTTGGCGGCGTGCAGGGTCATGATGGTGACCTTCTGCTCGGCCTCTTCGGTGTCGTTATCCATGATCAGCGCGACATGTTCCAGGAAGCCCTGAAGGTTTTCGAAGGCTTCCAGCGCCTTGACCAGTTCCTTGAGGTTTTCCAGCCGGCCCGGCGCCTCGGGCGTGCGGTCGGCCTGCCACATCGCGGTATAGCCCGACTCGTCCAGGATCGCCTCGGCCAGTTCGATGTGGTTGTGCCCGGGCGTCCGCGTCACGTCGTGCCAGCGGTCGATCGCGTCCAGGAAGGCGCGCAGCTGCGCCCCGCCCTTGCCCGCGATCCGGCCGTCGGCCAGCAGCCCGCGCGCCGCCTGGGCCAGCGGCAGGCCCGCCTCGCGCGCGGCGCGCTGGATGGTCTGCTGGGCCTTGTCGCCCAGGCCGCGCTTGGGCAGGTTCACCACCCGTTCAAAGGCCAGATCGTCGCCCGGGCTGACCGCCAGGCGGAAATAGGCCATGGCATCGCGGATTTCCTGGCGTTCGTAGAAGCGCGGGCCGCCGATCACCCGATAGGGCAGGCCGATGGTCAGGAAGCGGTCCTCGAAGGCGCGCATCTGGTGGCTGGCGCGCACCAGGATCGCCTGGCCGTCCAGCCCCGCCTGCACGGCGCGGCGGCCCTTGTCGATCGCCTCGATCTCGTCGCCGATCCAGCGGGCCTCTTCCTCGCCGTCCCAGTGGCCGATCAGGCGGACCTTCTCGCCCTGTTCCGCCTCGGTCCAGAGCGTCTTGCCCAGGCGGCCCTGGTTGGTCGCGATCATGCCGCTGGCCGCGGCCAGGATATGCGGGGTGGACCGGTAGTTCTGTTCCAGCCGGATCACCCGGGCGCCGGGAAAATCCTTTTCGAAGCGCAGGATGTTGCCCACCTCGGCGCCGCGCCAGCCGTAGATCGACTGATCGTCGTCGCCCACGCAGCAGATGTTGCGATGCGCCTGGGCCAGCAGCCGCAGCCACAGATACTGGGCCACGTTGGTGTCCTGGTATTCGTCGACCAGGATGTGGCGGAACCAGCGCTGATACTGGGCCAGCACATCGGGGTGGGCCTGGAAGATCGTCACCACATGCAGCAGCAGGTCGCCGAAATCCACCGCGTTCAGCGTGCGCAGCCGGTCCTGATACTGTTCGTAAAGCTCGGTCCCGCGGTTGGCGAAGGCCGACGCATCGGCGCTGGGCACGCGGGCGGGGGTCAGCGCGCGGTTCTTCCAGCCGTCGATCAGCCCGGCCAGCAGCCGGGCGGGCCAGCGCTTTTCATCCATGTCGGCGGCCTGGATCAGCTGACGCAGCAGGCGGATCTGGTCGTCGGTGTCCAGGATGGTGAAGTTCGACTTCAGCCCCGCCAGCTCGGCATGCCGGCGCAGGATCTTGACGCTGAGCGAATGGAACGTGCCCATCCAGGGCAGGCCCTCGACCGCGCCACCCATCAGGCGGGCCAGACGGTCCTTCATCTCGCGCGCGGCCTTGTTGGTGAAGGTGACGGCCAGGATCTCGTTCGGGCGGGCGCGGCCGGTGGTCAGCAGTTGCGCGATGCGCGCGGTCAGCGCCTTGGTCTTGCCCGTGCCCGCGCCGGCCAGCATCAGCACGGGGCCGTCCAGCGCCAGCACCGCCTCGCGCTGGGCGGGGTTCAGGTCGTCCAGCCAGGGCGCGGGCCGGGCGGCCATCGCGCGGGCGGACAGCGGCAGGGCGGACTCGAAGGCCAGGGTATCGTCATCGCGGGTCATGCGCGGGACTATAGCCCAGCCTGCCCGGGCAGGAAAAGGTTTGTTCCGCGATTGTTCCCGCTTTTCCCGCCGCGCGCGCGGGCCGTGGCCCCTGCGACGGCGGGGCGCGGCGGGTGGTCACGAAAGCGTCAAGGAATCCCTTGCGCTGCAGCGCAGCGCCCCTAAGCTGCCGGCAAAAATGCACGCCGGGGGCAGCGAATGGCCGAGTTCAAGAAAATCCTGGTCGCCAACCGGGGCGAGATCGCGATCCGCGTGATGCGCGCCGCCAACGAGCTGGGCAAGAAGACCGTCGCCGTCTATGCCGAGGCCGACAAGCTGTCGCTGCACCGGTTCAAGGCCGACGAGGCCTATCTGATCGGCGAGGGCCTGTCGCCCGTGGGCGCCTATCTGTCGATCCCCGAGATCATCCGCGTGGCGCGGCTGTCGGGGGCGGACGCGCTGCATCCAGGCTATGGCCTCTTGTCGGAAAACCCCGATCTGGTCGAGGCCTGCGAACAGGCGGGCATCGTCTTCATCGGCCCGCGCGCCGAAACCATGCGCGCGCTGGGCGACAAGGCCAGCGCGCGGCGCGTGGCGATCGAGGCGGGCGTGCCCGTCATCCCCGCGACCGAGGTGCTGGGCGACGACTTCGCCGCGATCCGGGCCGAGGCCGCCGCGATCGGCTATCCCTTGATGCTCAAGGCCAGCTGGGGCGGCGGCGGCCGCGGCATGCGGCCCATCCTGTCCGAGGACGAGCTTGAGACCAAGGTGCGCGAAGGCCGGCGCGAGGCCGAGGCCGCCTTCGGCAATGGCGAGGGCTATCTGGAAAGGATGATCCGGCGCGCCCGCCACGTCGAGGTGCAGATCCTGGGCGACAAGCAGGGCAATGTCTGGCACCTGTGGGAACGCGACTGCACCGTCCAGCGGCGCAACCAGAAGGTCGTCGAACGCGCCCCCGCCCCCTATCTGACCCAGGCCCAGCGCGAAGAGGTCTGCGAGATGGCCCGCCGCATCTGTGCCCATGTGGCCTATGAATGCGCGGGCACGGTCGAGTTCCTGATGGACATGGACAGCGGGAATTTCTACTTCATCGAGGTCAACCCCCGCGTCCAGGTCGAACATACCGTCACCGAAGAGGTGACCGGGATCGACATCGTCCAGGCGCAGATCCTGATCGAGGAAGGCCGTTCCCTGCCCGAGGCCACGGGCGTGGCATCCCAGGCCGAGGTCACGCTGAACGGCCATGCGCTGCAGTGCCGGGTGACGACCGAGGATCCGCTGAACAACTTCATCCCCGACTACGGCCGGCTGACCGCCTATCGGTCGGCCACCGGCAACGGCATCCGGCTGGACGGCGGCACCGCCTATGCCGGCGGGGTGATCACGCGCTATTACGACAGCCTGCTGGTCAAGGTGACCGCCCATGCCCAGACGCCGGAAAAGGCCATCGCGCGCATGGACCGGGCGCTGCGCGAATTCCGCATCCGCGGCGTGGCCACGAACATCGAGTTCGTGATCAACCTGCTGAAGCACCCGACCTTCCTGAACGACACCTACACGACCAAGTTCATCGACACGACGCCCGAGCTGTTCCAGTTCCGCAAGCGCCAGGACCGGGCGACGCGGCTGCTGACCTATATCGCCGACATCACGGTGAACGGGCATCCCGAAACCGCAGGCCGCCCCCGACCCCCGGCCGAGGTGCGCAGCGCGGGCCCCAGGCCGTGGCCGACTGGATGCGCGCCC
>JACXUX010000252.1 GCA_014763725.1 Rhodobacterales bacterium | reverse complement strand
GGATGCCCGCTTTACCGCCGCCCATGAGGCCGAGGCGCGGCACAATCCCGGCCTGTTCGACGCGATCCGCGCCCTTGTCCCGCATCTGGACGGCGGCGCAGCCTGACCGACCCCGGATCCCGGCATCGTGCGGACCGGCGCGCCGGGGGCGGGTGGCATCGGACAAGGCCGAGCCCTTTGGGCCGCCTTCAAGGGACAGCGCAGGGTTGACCAAAAGCGCGACCGGCACGCGGGCCGAGACGCCGACATCAAGGTGACAGTCGCGCCAACGCAGGGGCAGCCGCATGGAGGACAACTCTCCTTTCGGCGCCATGATTTCACCGACAGCCGAAGGCGTCCTCACACCGCTACCGCCGGGTGGAAAACCGCATGACGCCGGCGAAGCCTGCGCGCCGCAGATGCTGTTCGGCGCGAGCAGGCACAGCACCGGGGGCAAAGATCAGGCTTCGGGCAGAACCGGTATGGGCGCGCGCCCAGCCCAACGCGCCCAGCTGCGCGGCCAAGGCCGGTGTGGGGTCATCCGCGGGGCCGCGCAGGGCCGTTGTGCGTTGCGCCGATTGCTGCGCCAGTTCCGCCGCGCGCCGCAAATCCGGCCCCGTCATCCACGCCGCGATCAGGTCGTCGATCGGCGGGAAGGCGGTGTCGCGGGGATCGGTAGCGATCGGCGCCCCCCAGAACCCGCCAAGGATCTCGGCCGCGGGCGGTGGCGGCAGGGCCCGGACCGGCACGGCACGTCGAGGCGCCCAGAGCACGGCATCGGGGGCAGACAGCATCAGCGGATCGACCGCGCCTTCAACGGCGAGACAGGCGGCTGCGATGCGATCCTCGGCGGCCCCCGCGGCCCGCGCGAGCGCGACCAGCGCTGCGCTGGACATGCCCGCCCCGCCCCCCGGCGGCAGGTCGGTGGCAAGGGTGATCCGGCCCCGCGCAGCCAGCCCCAACTGTGACAGCAGCGCCACGGCGCGGGCTGGGCCGACAACGCCGGATGGATCGACGACCGACAGCACCGGATCATCCTGCCATGTCGCGCTTGCCCCGAAGGACGGACAGGGCAGCGTCACCAGCACCACGTCGCCGCTCTGCGCGGTGCAGCCTTGCACCCATTCGCCGAAATGCCCCGCGACCCAGACCATTCCAGACGATCCCTCAGGCGATCGAATTCGTTGCGATCACCGACCAGCCGTCTGCGTGCCAGCGCAGGCTGGTCATCGACAGGGGCGCGACCTCAAAGGCCAGCGCGGCTGCGGGCGACCCGATGGCCAGGGCGAGACCGGCCCGCACGGTGCCGGCATGGGCCACCACAACGACGGTGCTGCCGCCGGGGGCCTGCGTCACCGCATCCTGCAAGGCAGGCTGGGCGCGGGCGACCATATCCTCATGGCTTTCGCCGCCCGGTGCGCGGCGCGCGGCAAGCGCCGTGCGGGGCAGCACGCCCAGATCGGGCAGGTCGGCGTAAAAGAGGCCATCCTCGGCCCCGAAATCCTGTTCCCACAAACGGGCATCCTGGGTCGTGGGCAGAGCGGGGAACAGCGCGGCAGCGGTCTGCCGACAGCGCAGGGCCGGGCTGGTCACGACATGATCGACGGCCCCGGTTGCCGCGGCCACCCGCGCCGCCACCTGCGCGTCAAGTGGAAGCATCGGCACATCGCTACGGCCGCACAGCCGTCCACCGGTTGCCGCTGCGGCATGGCGGATCAGAACCGGTCTTGTTGCAGCCACAGGCATAAATAGGTCTTTCCAAGGTCCTGCAGACCTGCATTCTCACACCATCATGAGAAAGTCGATCCTCATCACCGGCGGCGCCCGTTCGGGCAAAAGCGAACTGGCCGAACGTCTGACGCTGGGCTTCGGGCCCTCTGCCACCTAGATCGCCACCGCCGAAGCGCTGGACGCCGAAATGGCCGAGCGCATCGCCCGCCATCAGGCGCGTCGCGGTACGGAATGGACCACTTTGGCCGCGCCGCGCGACCTGACGGGGACGCTGCACAGCAGCGATGGCGGGCCGCCCCGGCTGGTCGATTGCCTGACGCTGTGGCTGTCGAACCTGATCCTGGCCGACATCGACTGGCAGGCCGAAGTCGCGGCCCTGGCCGATCTGATCCCGCGCCTCACCGCGCCGGTGGTCTTTGTCACCAACGAGGTCGGATCGGGGATCGTGCCGGACAACGCCCTGGCGCGCGTCTATCGGGACGCGGCGGGGCTGACAAACCAGCGCATCGCGGCGGCCTGCGACGAACTTTGGTTCCGTGTCGCCGGACACCCTCTGAAGGTGAAACCCTGATGAAATCCCTGACGCCTCTTGCCAGCCTTGATGCGATCCTCTCGCTGGATCTTCCTGTGCCGGATATCGGGTCCATGGACGCGGCGCGAGCACGACAGGCAAGCCTGACCAAGCCGCCGGGGTCGCTGGGCCGGCTGGAAGATCTGGCCGTGTTCATGGCGGGCTGGCGCGGCACTGCCCGGCCCCGCATCGACCGCGCGCAGGCCCTGGTGTTTGCGGGCAACCACGGGATTTGCGCGCAGGGCGTGAACCCCTATCCGCAGGCGGTGACGGCGCTGATGGTGCGGAATTTCGCCGCGGGCGGCGCGGCGATCAACCAGTTGTGCCGGGTGGCCGATGCCGCGCTGTCGGTCGTGGCGCTGGATCTCGACCGTCCGACCGCCGATTTCACCCAAGCTCCCGCCATGACCGAGGCGGACTGTCTGGCCGCCCTCAACCGCGGCCTGGCCTCCGTCGATCCAACGGCGGATGTGCTGATCCTGGGTGAGATGGGCATCGGCAACTCCACGGTTTCGGCGGCGCTGGCGCATGCGATCTGTGGCGGGGCCCCCGGCGACCGGATCGGGCGCGGCACCGGCAGCGATGCGGCGGGCCTTGCGCGAAAGGCCGATGTCGTGGCGCGTGGCGTGGCGTTGCACGCGGGGCTGGACCCGCTGCGGCTGCTGGCAGCCCTGGGCGGGCGGGAACAGGCGGCGATCTGTGGCGCGGTGCTGGCGGCGCGGGCGGCGCGCATCCCGGTGCTGCTCGACGGCTACATCTGCACGGCCGCTGTCGCGCCGCTGCACGGCGCAAATCCCGCGCTGCTGGACCATTGCCTGATCGCCCATCAAAGCGCCGAACCGGGCCACGCCCGGCTGTGTGCGGCCATGGCCAGGCAGCCTATCTTGTCGCTGGGCATGGCGCTGGGCGAAGGCACGGGGGCGGCGCTGGCCCTGATGGTGCTGCGCGGGGCCTTGGCCTGTCACGACGGCATGGCCACCTTTGCCGAGGCCGGGATCGGATGACGCCCCTGCGCCGCCGGTTTGACGAGGCGCGCCTTGCGGTCATTCTGCTGACGCGGCTGCCAGCGGGACGATTGGCAGATCCGGTGCCGTCTCTGGGTGCGGCGGCATGGGCCTATCCGTTTGCGGGGCTGATCGTCGGGGCGGCGGGCTGGGCCGCGCAGGCCGCCGCGCTGGCGCTGGCGCTGGCACCGGACCCCGCCGCGCTGATCGCGGTGGCGGTCATGGCGTTGCTGACCGGAGGGTTGCATCTGGATGGGCTGGCCGATCTGGCCGATGGGCTGGGCGGCGGGCGCGACCGCGCGCATGCGCTGGAAATCATGCGCGACAGCCGCATCGGCACCTATGGCGCGGTGGCGCTGATCCTGGCCCTCGGGTTGCAGGCTGCGGCCCTTGCGCAGTTTGCGGCAGGCACGCCGCTGCTGGCGCTTCTGCTGGCCGGTGTCGCCAGCCGCCTTGCCATGACCGCAGCGTTGCATCTGTTGCCGCAGGCGCGCGCTGACGGGCTGGGCAAATCCGCCGCCGGAACCCACCGCGGCACGCTGGCGCCGGGGGCGCTGGTCGGTGTCGGGTTGGCCGTGGCGCTGGGGGCGGCGGGGCTGATCGCGGTGGCCGCGGCGGCGGCGATGGCGGCGTTGGTGGCGTGGCGGGCCCTGCGACGGCTGGGCGGACAGACCGGCGATGTGTTGGGCGCGGTGCAGATGATCGCCGAAACCGCCTGTCTCTTGGCCCTGTCAGCCGCCCTTGCGCCCTGAGGCCGCGCCGCGGTTGCATGGCGTCTGCGGGGCGGTTAGCCTGCCCCTGTCTGGTGCCCCTTGTCACGGCAGGGGGATAATCGGGAACGCGGTGCAACTCCGCGACGTGCCCAACGCTGTAAGGGGAACGGG
>JACXUX010000032.1 GCA_014763725.1 Rhodobacterales bacterium | reverse complement strand
TCGGTCGGCGTGGTCCGCGACTGGCGGATCGCCGAACACGTCCGGTTCGGCTTCGGCAGTCTCTATGCCATGAATCGCGTGCCGACGGCGTTGGAGGCGCTGTACGGCGGCGATCCCGACGGGGCGATGCTCTTCGTGCGGCTGAAGATCGACTGATCTAGCTCAAGGCCTGTCCGGCTTCGGCCGGGCGGGCCGGCGGCTGGTCCAGAAGCCGCAGCGCTTCATAGCCGACCAGGACCACGCCGAGCACGAGCATCAGCGCTCCGGCGATCAGCACCAGGCGCACGTGCCGGTGCAGGTGATAAAGCAACTCGCCGATCATCGACGGTCCCGCCGCATTCGGATCGTGCCAATTCGATCCGTTCCGGACAGTCTACTGCAAAACGCGGACCCGATGGAGTCTGTGAGAACCGCGTTCCGTCAGACCAGGCGGCTTTGCACCACCGCCGCGCCGATGAAGCTGGCGAACAGGGGGTGCGGCGCGAACGGACGGCTCTTCAGCTCGGGGTGATACTGAACGCCGATAAACCAGGGGTGGTCCGGGCGTTCAACCGTCTCGGGCAGGACGCCGTCAGGCGAGAGACCGGCGAAGACCAGCCCGCCCTTCTGCTCGATCGCCTCGCGATAGTTGATGTTGACCTCGTAGCGGTGGCGGTGACGCTCGCTGATCGCGGTTGAGCCGTAGATCTCGGCGATCTTGGACCCGGCTGTCAGGGTCGAGTCATAGGCGCCCGAGGCGAACTCGCGGATGGTGCCCATGGCCCCGCCGTCGGCCTCGAAGTTCAGCGTCGCCCCGTCGCGCAGGACGGCGCCGGGGGGCACCTCCATTCCCGCGCCTGACCCCCGGATGCGGCCCCGCACCGGCCGCAGGGCTGTGGAGGAGACGGCCCAGTCCTCCTCCCACCGCACCCGCTCGACCGAATGGGTCCAGTCCAGGGTAAAGCCGCTGACGGCCAGTGCCAGCACGCCGCCCGCCGCCGTCACGCACAGCATCAGGCCGCCCGCGCCCGCGCGCGGTGCCGCCACAGGTGCTGGCCCACCAGCCCCACGGCCAGAGCCAGCCCCGCCTCATCCGAGGCGGGCAGGGCGGCGACCAGCAGCCCCCCCGCCGCCAGTGCGCCCAGCCGTTCCCACCAGGCGGCCGGCGCGGCCAGATGGCCCACCACCGCCACGCCCCACAGGCCGATGGCCAGCACGGCCTTGGCCACGATGTAGATCACCTCGACCGGATAGCCCCAGGTCGCGGCGATGGCGCCGCCGTCCTGCAGGAACAGCGCCGGCGTATAGACCGCCATGAACGGCAGCACGAAGCCCGCCGCGGCCAGCTTGACCGCCTCGAGGGAAATCGACAGCCCCGGCGCCCGCGCCATCGGCGCCGCGGCAAAGCAGGCCAGCGCCACGGGCGGCGTCAGGTCGGCCATGATGCCGAAGTAGAAGACGAACATGTGGCTGACCAGCAGCGGCACGCCCAGGTCCAGCAGCGCCGGCCCCGCCAGCGACGAGGTGATGATGTAGTTGGGGATCGTGGGGATCCCCATGCCCAGCACCAGACAGGTCAGCATCACCAGCAGCAGCGACAGGAACAGGTTGTCCTCGCCCAGGCGGATCACCAGGCCGATGAAGGTGGACGCGATGCCCGTCAGCGTCAGCGTGCCCACCACGATGCCCACGATGGCACAGGCCACGGCCACGGGCAGGGCGTTGCGCGCGGCCTCGGCCAGGGCATCGCGGGCCATGACCAGCGCCGCGCGCCCGCCCGCCACCCACAGGCAGGCCGCCAACAGCGCCGCCACCAGCCCGGCCAGCCATTCCACGCCCAGCTGCAGGAACCCCGCCGCCGCCAGCCCCAGCGCCACCCAGAACACCAGGCGAAAGGTCCCGGGCCCCATCGCCGCCGCGACCGGCATCGCCAGCACCAGGATCGCCACCCCGGCCAGGCCCATGGTGCCGGCAAAGATCGGCGTGTAGCCCGCGAACAGCAGGTAGACCAGCGCCACCAGCGGCAGCACCAGCGGCCACTGCGACCGGATCGCGGCCCAGGCGCTGGGCAGCCCCTCGCGCGGCAGGCCGCGCAGGCCCAGCCGTCCGCTTTCCAAATAGATCACCCAGAAGCACACGCCGAAATACAGCACGGCCGGGATGATCGCCGCCTGCACCACGGCGGCATAGGGCAGGTTCAGCGTCTCGGCCATGATGAAGGCCACGGCCCCCATCACCGGCGGCATGATCTGCCCGCCCATGGACGAGGTCGCCTCGACCCCGCCGGCAAAGGCCGGGCGAAAGCCGAACCTGCGCATCAGCGGAATGGTGAACTGGCCCGAGGCGACGACATTCGCCACCCCCGACCCCGAGATCGTGCCCATCAGCGCCGAGGACAGCACCGCCACCTGCGCCGGCCCGCCGCGCCAGGTCCCCACCAGCCCCAGCGCCACATCGTTGAACAGCCGCAGCATGCCCGCCCGTTCCAGGAACGAGGCAAAGACCACGAACAGGAAGATGTAGGCCGACGAGACATAGACCGGCGTGCCGTAGATGCCCTCGGTCCCATAGGCGAAATGTTCGATGATCAGCGTCGCGTCATAGCCGCGGTGTTGCAGTAGCCCGCCCAGATGCTGGCCCAGAAAGCAGTAGGCCAGGAACAGGCCCGAGATGATGGCCAGCGGCCAGCCCATCAGCCGCTGCGCCAGCCAGAAGACCAGCACGATCAGCACCGCCCCCACGGCCAGGTCGGCCGGGGTCAGGAAGTTCGACCGCCGGATCAGGTCGGCATAGAACACCCAGTTGTAGATGCCCGTGCCCATGCCGATCAGGCCCAGAGCCCACCAGAAGGCCCGCGCCAGCGGCCGGCGCGCCACCAGGTTGCCGATCAGGGCAAAGCCCAGCAGCAGCACGAACCCCACATGCATCGCGCGCACCACCTGGCTGGGCAGCGTGCCCCAGGCCGCGACCCAGATCTGGAACAGCGAAAAGGCCAGCGCGATGCCATAGGCAGCGGTGCCGGCCCAGCCGGTTCCGAAACCGGGGGGCAGGCCTTCGATCGCCTCTTCCGAGGTGACGGGGGTCGGGGGGGTGGTATCGGCAGGGGTCACGGGATCTTCCGCTGTCAAGACTGAAATTGCCCCGCAGGCGGCGGCGCAGGGGGCCCGGGCCTGCGGCCCGGGACAACGTGGCCCGGCAGCCCCCCGCGATGCGTGGGGGCCCCGGATCATGCGGGCCGGATCACTTCAGCACGCCGATCTCGCGATAGTAGCGTTCGGCGCCCGGGTGCAGCGGGATCGGCAGGCCCTGCACGGCCTTGGTCGCGTCGATCGCGCGGGCGGCCCCATGGGCGGCGATCAGGCGATCGACGTTTTCGAACAGCAGTCTGGTCATCTGATAGACCGTCGCCTCGCTGACCGCATCGCTGGTGACCAGGATGTTGCCCACCGCGGCCGTGGGCACGTCGGCCGTCTGCCCCGTGTAGGTGCCGGCCGGAATGACCGCCGGAACGAAGGGCGCGCCGATCTTCTCGACGATCTCGGCCGGAATGCCGACGACAGTGATGTCATGCGTGGTCGACAGATCCTTGATCGAGGCGACGCCCAGCCCGGCCGATTGCAGCGTGACCTCCAGCTGGCGGTTCTTGATCAGTTCGGCCGATTCGCCGAACGGCAGGTATTCGACGCGGCTGGCGTCTTCATAGCTGATCCCTGCTGCCCGGAAGATCGCGCGGGCATTCAGTTCGGTCCCCGAGGCCGGCGCACCGACCGAGATCGACTTGCCCTTCAGATCCGTCACCGAGTTGACGCCAGAGGCGGCCTCGGCCACGATCTGGACGTAGTTCGGATAGATCGCGGCCAGCGCGCGCAGGTTGGTCAGCGGCGCGGGAAAGCCTGCCTCGGCATTGCCGTCGCGGGCAGCCAGAACCGAGTCGCCCAGCGCGAAGGCCAGTTCGCCGCGGCCCTTGGCCAGCAGGTTCAGGTTCTCGACCGAGGCCTTGGTCGCCTGCACCTGGGTGCGCGACCCGGCGATGCCCTCGGCATAGATCTCGCCCAGAGCCACGCCCAGCGGGTAATACACGCCCGAGGTGCCCCCGGTCAGGATGTTGATGAAGTCCTGGGCCTTGGCCGGGGCGGCCCCCAGACCCAGGACAACGGCCGAGGCGGCGGCCCCGGCCAGGGTGATCAGGTTTTTCATGCGCAACATCGGCGTCCTCCCTGCAGCTGTCGGCGTCAGAAGGAAACTCAACGGGAAGTGCCCGCGCCTGGCAAGAAAAAACCGTCCCGCAAAGGGGGTGTTCCGCGACAGGACGTCCTGCGGACCGGCGGTGCCGGTCAGGGTGGCATTTGCGGTGATTGTTTGGCGCACCCGACAGGATTCGAACCTGTGACCTCTGCCTTCGGAGGGCAGCACTCTATCCAGCTGAGCTACGGGTGCCTGTCGTCGCTATAGCCCGGGCGGGGCAGGGCTGCAACCGGTTCTGATGCGGTCAGACCAGGAAGCCGCCGTCGCTGTCGTCGCCCGCTTCCTCAAGCAGGCGATCTAAGTTCGGCACGATGATGTGGCGCTTGCCTTCCAGCTGGATCACGCCGTCGCGCTTCAGCGCGCTGACCTGGCGGCTGACAGTTTCCAGCGTCAGGCCCAGGTAATCGGCCATCTCCTCGCGCGTCAGCGGCAGGTCGAACACCATGGGCCCCGACCTGCGCGCCAGATGCAGCGCCGCGTCGCGCCGGCCGATGATGGCCAACAGGCTCGCGATCTTTTCGCGCGCGGTCTTGCGGCCCAGAAGCAGCATCCATTCGCGCGCGGCGTCCAGTTCGTCCAGCGTCATCTCGAGCAGCCGCTGCGCGATATGCGGCGTGGTGGCCATCAGCTCTTCGAACGGTTTCTTGCGAAAGCAGCACATGACCAGATCGGTCGTCGCCGTCACGTCATAGGCCGCGTTCTGGCGCCCCGGGCGGCCCACGAAATCGGACGGCAGCAGCATGCCCACCATCTGGCGCCGCCCGTCCTCCATCGTCTGGGTCAGGGTGGCCACGCCGGTGACCACGCTGGCCACGAAATCCATCTTGTCGCCGGCCCAGATGACGGTCTGGCCGGCCTCATAGCTGCGGTAATACTTGATCTGTTCCAGCCGGGCCAGTTCGTCGGCTTCGCAGCGGGCGCAGACGGCACGGTGCCGGATCGGGCAGTCGCCGCATTCCTGCGACACCTGTGCGGATTCCCTGACACCCATCGGTTTGTCCCTGTCTGCGCGCGGTTCTTGATCTGCGTCAAGGACTGCGACTTTCCCTGACAAGTAGCTTAGACCAGTGATGAGCGACTCGCAACTTGCCCGGCTTGGACTTTTCGACGCGCGTGTGCCACGGTATACGAGCTATCCGACCGCGCCGCACTTCGGCGCCTCGGTCACCCCCGACCTGTTCGCCAGCTGGATCCGCGCGATCCCGCCGGGGGCCGAGATCTCGCTGTATCTGCATGTGCCGTTCTGCCGCCGACTGTGCTGGTTCTGCGCCTGCCGCACCCAGGGCACCAGCAGCGATGCGCCGGTGCGCGCCTATGTCCAGACGCTGAAGGCCGAAATCGCCCTGCTGAAGGCCAATCTGCCGGCGGGTGTGCGGCTGAGTCGGCTGCACTGGGGCGGTGGCACGCCGACGATGATGCCGCCCGACGACATCGCCGATCTGGCCGACACGATCCTGGACGCGGTGCCGCTGGGGCCGGGGGCCGAGTTCAGCGTGGAAATCGACCCGGGCGAGATCGACGCCGCGCGGCTGGATGCGCTGGCTGCGGCGGGGATGAACCGCGCCTCGATCGGGGTGCAGGACTTCGATCCGACGATCCAGGCCACCATCGGGCGCGAGCAGAGCTATGACCTGACCCGCGACGTGGCGATGGAAATCCGCGCCCGCGGGGTGCGCAGCCTGAATGCCGACATCCTGTATGGCCTGCCGCACCAGACCCAGGCGCGCGTCTCGGACTCGGTGCAGAAGCTGCTGTCGCTGACCCCCGATCGGGTGGCGCTGTATGGCTATGCCCATGTCCCATGGATGAGCCGGCGGCAGCAGATGATCCCGTCCGACGCGATCCCCACGCCCGAGGAACGCCTGCGCCTGTTCGAAACCGCGCGCCGCCTGTTCCTGTGGGACGGCTATCGCGAAATCGGGATCGACCATTTCGCCCGCCCCGAGGATGGCCTGGCCACCGCCCAGGCGGCCGGCCGGCTGCGGCGCAACTTCCAGGGCTATACCGACGACACCGCGCCTGTGCTGATCGGGCTGGGTGCCAGTTCGATCAGCCGTTTTCCGCAGGGGTTCGCGCAGAACGTGTCCGGCACGTCGGACTATACCAAGGCGGTGCGCTCGGGCGTGTTCCCCACACATCGCGGCCATGTCTTTACCGACGACGACCGGCTGCGCGCCCGCCTGATCGAGGCGCTGATGTGCGACTTTGCCGTGTCGCGGGCCGAAATCCTGCGCGATTTCGACATCGCCCCCGACCGGCTGGAACAGATGTTCCAGGCGGCCGCGGCGGGGTTCGAGGGGCTGCTGCGTGTGACCGACGACGGGTTGTTCATCCTGCCCGAGGGCCGGCCGCTGACCCGCATGATGGCGCGCGCCTTCGACGCCTACGACCAGACCCGCGCCCAGCACAGCGCCGCGATCTAGCCCCCCAGAAAGGCCAGCTGCTGCGGCAGGCAGACCCGGCGCAGGTCGTAGCGGTCGACCGCCGTGGCCCGCGCGGCCTGGCGCAGGGGCAGGTGGCGGGCGGGGTTGGCCAGCGCATCCAGGATCGCCGCCGCCCAGGCCGTGGTGTCGAAGAAGTCGATCAGCCGGCCGTTCACGCCATCCTCGATCACCTCGGCCACCGGGGGGGTGTTTGACCCCAGCACCAGCGCGCCCGCCGCCATCGCCTCGATCATCGACCAGGACAGGACGAAGGGATAGGTCAGATAGACATGCGCCGCGCTGACCCGCATCAGCGCGGCAAAGGTCGCCCAGGGCACGCGGCCCAGGAAATGCACGCGGGTGGGGTCCAGCCGCGGGCCCAGCTCGGCCAGCAGCGCGTCCTTCCAGCTGCCGCCGGATTTCGGCGGCTGGCCATAGCTGACCCCGTCACCGCCCACGATCACCACCTGCGCCGCCGGATTGCCGGCCAGCACCGCGGGCAGCGTGCGGGCAAAGACATGCCAGCCGCGATAGGGTTCCAGGTTGCGGTTGACGAAGGTCACGACCGGATCGCCCGGCCGCAGCACCCGGCCATCGGGCAGCGTCACCTGCGCCGCCGGGTCGGGGGCCAGCGCATCGGTGTCGATGCCGTCGAAGATCACCCGGATCATCCGGCGCAGGGCAGGGGGGTGGCTGTCGGCCTGCCAGTGCGTGGGCGACAGCCCGCCGTCGGAATGGATCAGCGCCTGCGCCAGATGCGCCGCCCGCGCCTGGGCGATCATCGTGGCATCCAGGGTCGGCGCGCCGAATTCGGGGTCGAACCCGATGTCGCGCCCGATGCCGCGATAGTAGAACTCGGCATAGACGATCAGCCGCGCCCGGGGCCAGATCTCCTTCAGGAACAGGCTTTCGCCCCAGCCGGAATGGGCCAGGATCAGGTCGGGCGCATAGCCCCGGTCGTCGCGCAGCCGGGCGGCGGCGCGCGCCACGGTCACGCCGCGGTCGGTCATGGTGGTGAAGTTGCGCCCCAGCCGCGTGGCGGCCGCGTCGACCGCGGCGGCCTGGTGGCGATAGCGCACCACCGGGATGGGGCTGGGTCGCTGGTTCGTGGCATCGGTCAGCGCCAGACAGTCATGCCCGCGGCGGGCCAGCTCGGGCGCCAGATGGGGGAACTGGCCGGGAAAGTTCTGGTGGACGAACAGGACCTTCATGCGCCAAAGGCGGCGGCCAGCAGCGCGCGGGTATAGTCGTGCCGCGGGGCGGAAAACAGCGCGGCGCTGTCGCCCGTCTCGACCACGTCGCCGTCCTTCATCACGATCACCCGATGCGCCAGCGCGCGCACGACGCGCAGGTCGTGGCTGATGAACAGATAGGCCAGGCCCCATTTGCGCTGAAGTGCGCGCAACAGGTCCACGATCTGGACCTGCACCGTCATGTCCAGCGCGCTGGTCGGTTCGTCCAGAACCAGCAGTCGCGGGCGCAGGATCATCGCCCGCGCGATGGCGATCCGCTGGCGCTGGCCGCCGGAGAATTCGTGCGGATAGCGGCCCATCATCGCGGGGTCCAGGCCCACCTCGGCCAGGATGTCGGCCACCATCTGGCGGCGGTCGCGGCCGGGGTCGACCCCGTGCACGCCCAGGCCTTCGGCCACGATCTGTTCCACCGTCATGCGCGGCGACAGGCTGCCGTAGGGGTCCTGGAAGACCACCTGCATGTCGCGGCGCAGCCCGCGCATCTGCGCGCCGGGCAGGTCGTGGATGTCGCGGCCCTGGAACACGATCCGCCCGTCCGACGGCACCAGCCGCAGCAGCGCCAGCGCCAGCGTCGTCTTGCCCGACCCGCTTTCGCCGACGATCCCCAGCGTCTCGCCCGCGCGGATCGACAGGCTGGCGTCATTGACCGCCCGCACATGGCCCACGGTGCGGCGCATCAGCCCGCGCTGGATCGGGAACCAGACGCGCAGGTGTTCGGTGCGCACCACCTCCTCGGCGTCGGGGGGCAGGGGGTCGGGGCCGCCCTGCGGTTCGGCCGCCAGCAGCTTGCGGGTATAGGGGTGCTGCGGATCGGCAAAGACCTGCGCCGCGGGGCCCTGTTCGACGATCTCGCCCGCCTGCATCACGCAGACCCGGTCGGCGATGCGGCGCACGATGTTCAGGTCATGGGTGATGAACAGCAGGCTGAGCCCCTCGGACGCCTTGAGCTCGGCCAGCAGGTCCAGGATCTGCGCCTGGATCGTCACGTCCAGCGCGGTCGTGGGTTCGTCGGCCACCAGCAGGTCGGGCCCGTTGGCCAGCGCCATGGCGATCATCACCCGCTGCCGCTGGCCGCCCGACAGCTGGTGCGGATAGGCGCCCAGCCGGGTTTCGGGGTCGCGGATGCCCACCTTGTGCAGCAGGTCCAGGATGCGCGCCCGCGCGGCCGCCCCCGTCAGCCCCTGATGCAGCGCCAGGCTTTCGCCCAGCTGCCGTTCGATCGTGTGCAGCGGGTTCAGGCTGGTCATCGGCTCCTGAAAGATGAAGCTGATGTCGTTGCCGCGCACCCGGCGCAGCGCGGGTTCCGGCGCGCCCAGCATCTGGGTCCCCTGCCAGCGGACCGATCCCGTCACCTCGGCGCTGTCGGGCAAGAGCGCCACGGTCGACAGCGCCGTGACCGACTTGCCCGACCCGGATTCGCCCACCAGGGCGACCGTC
Source organism: Rhodobacterales bacterium (assembly GCA_014763725.1). GTDB lineage: Bacteria > Pseudomonadota > Alphaproteobacteria > Rhodobacterales > Rhodobacteraceae > JACXUX01. The sequence goes on along the minus strand of JACXUX010000032.1, from coordinate 7,656 downwards.
TCGCCCCGGCCGACGGCAAAGGACACGCCGCGCACCGCCTCGATCACCCGGCCGTCCTGGCGGAAGCGGACCGTCAGGTCCTGCACGTCAAGCAGCGGGGCGTCGGTCACCGGAAGGTCTTTCTGGGGTCAAAGGCATCGCGCACGCCTTCGAAGATGAACACCAGCAGGCTGAGCATGATGGCAAAGGTGAAGAACGCGGTGAAGCCCAGCCAGGGCGCCTGCAGGTTCTGCTTGGCCTGCAGCGTCAGCTCGCCCAGCGAGGGGGCCGAGGACGGCAGGCCGAAGCCCAGGAAATCCAGCGCCGCCAGCGACCCGATCGTGCCCGTCACGATGAAGGGCAGCAGCGTGACCGTCGCCACTGCCGCATTGGGCAGGACATGACGGAACATGATCACCCGGTCCGACACCCCCAGCGCGCGGGCGGCGCGGACATATTCGAAGTTGCGCGCGCGCAGGAATTCGGCGCGCACCACGCCCACCAGCGCCGTCCAGCCGAACAGGGTCGACAGGCCCACCAGCAGCCAGAAGTTCATCGGCAAGATCGCGGCCACGATGATGATGATGTACAGGCTGGGGGTCGATCCCCAAAGCTCGATCAGCCGCTGGAAGATCAGGTCGGTCAGCCCGCCGAAATAGCCCTGGACCGCGCCCGCCGCGATGCCGATCACGCTGGTCAGCAGCGTCACGATCAGCGCGAAGGCCACCGACAGGCGAAAGCCGTAGATCACCCGCGCCAGCACGTCGCGCGCGGTATCGTCGGTGCCCAGCCAGTGCCGCGCATCGGGGGCCGATGGCGCGGGGCCGCCGATGTCGTTCACCGTGCTGTAGCTGTAGGGGATGGGGGGCCACAGGATCCAGCCCGCCTGGACGGGCTGGCCCAGCACGGTGCCGGTTTCGCGTGCCTCGGCCAGGATGCCTTCGGGGTCGTCCCAGCAGGCCTGTTCGCCGGCGGCGACGATCAGGCACTGCACCTCGACGTCGCGATAGACGGCCTCGGTCTGAAAATCGCCGCCAAAGGCGGTTTCGGGGTAGAACTGCAGGAAGGGGGTGTAGAAGTCCCCCTTGTGCCGGACCAGCAGCGGGCGGTCGTTGGCCAGAACCTCGGCAAACAGCGACAGGCCGAACAGCAGGGCAAAGATCCACAGCGACCACCAGGCGCGGCGGTTGGCCTTGAAGTTGCGCCAGCGGCGGGCGTTCAGGGGGGACAGCCGCACCCTAACCCCTCCGGTCAAAGTCGATGCGCGGGTCGATCCAGACATACATCAGGTCGGACAGGATCCCCATGATCAGCCCCAGCAGGCCAAAGAAGAACAGCGTGCCGAAGATCACCGGATAGTCGCGGGCGACCGCCGCCTCGAAACCCAGCCGGCCCAGCCCGTCCAGCGAGAAGATCGTCTCGATGATCAGGCTGCCGCCGAAGAACACGCTGACGAAGACCGCCGGAAAGCCCGCGATCACGATCAGCATCGCGTTGCGGAAGACATGGCCATAGAGCACCCGCCCCTCGGACAGGCCCTTGGCGCGGGCGGTCGTGACATACTGTTTCTTCACCTCGTCCAGAAAGCTGTTCTTGGTCAGCAGCGTCAGCGTGGCAAAGGCCGAGATGGTCGAGGCCACCACCGGCAGCGTGATGTGCCAGAAATAGTCGGCCACCTTGCCCATCAGCGACAGTTCGTCCCAGTTGTCGCTGGTCAGGCCGCGCAGCGGGAACCACTGCAGGTAGCTGCCGCCCGCAAAGACCACCAGCAGCAGGATGGCGAACAGGAACCCCGGGATCGCGTAGCCCACGATGATCGCGGCGCTGGTCCAGGTGTCAAAGGGCGATCCGTCGCGCACCGCCTTGGCGATGCCCAGCGGGATCGACACCAGATAGGCGATCAGCGTCGACCACAGGCCCAGCGTGATCGACACGGGCATCTTTTCCAGCACCAGATCGACGACCGAGATCGACCGGAAATAGCTGTCGCCGAAATCGAACCGGACATAGTTCCACATCATGTTCAGGAACCGTTCCAGCGGCGGCTTGTCAAAGCCGAACTGCCGTTCCAGATCGGCGATGAATTCGGGCGGCAGGCCGCGGCTGCCGATATAGCGTTCGTCGGTGCCGCCCGGCGCCTCGGGCGCGGCCCCCGCGTCGCCGCCGCCGGCGATGGTCTGGAATACGTCGCCCGACCCTTCCAGCCGGGCCAGAACCTGTTCGATCGGCCCGCCGGGCACGAACTGGGTCAGCGCGAAGTTGATCACCATGATCCCGAACAGCGTCGGGACCACCAGCAGCAGCCGCCTCAGGATATAGGCGCCCATCGCGCGATCCGCCCCCGCCCCTAGCGCAGCACGCCGGTCGCCTTCAGCCGCTCGGCCTTGTCGGCGTTGTACCACCAGAAGTCCAGCTCGCCCAGCGCGTAGGGCGGCAGCGCGGGCGGGTGTTCGTACATGTCGTAATAGGCGATGGTATGCGTGGCCTTGAACCACTGCGGCACCCAGAACCGTTCGGCGCGCAGCGCGCGGTCCAGCGCGCGGGTGGCATGGGTCAGGCTGTCGTTGCTGTCGGCGGCCATCACCGCCTCGATCAGCCGGTCGACGGCGGGGCTTTTCAGACCCATGATGTTGAAGGCCGACACGTCCGCGGTTTCCGAGCCGTAGAACTGCTTCAGTTCCGACCCCGAGATATAGCCCGACCGCGCATTGCCCACCACGATGTCGAAGTCATAGCTGGGCGGGCGGGTCCGGCTTTCCATCTGGGCGTTGTCGACCCGGGTCATGTAGGCCTCGACCCCCAGCCGCTGGAGGTTTTCCACATAGGGGTTGATCACGCGGTCGAAGGTCGGGCTGTCGTTCAGGAATTCGACGCGCAGCACCTCGCCCGCCGCATTGCGCCGCTTGCCGTCGGTGCCCACGGTCCAGCCCGCGGCATCCAGCAGGTCGGACGCCTTGCGCAGGTTGGCGCGGTCCAGCTGCCGGTCGCCCGAGACGGGGGCACCGACCGCCGGATCGGTCAGGATCGCGGCAGGCAGCAGCCCCTGGTCCACCAGCGGCTGCAGCAGGGCCTGTTCCTCGGGGGCGGGGGTGCCCGTGGCTTCCAGCCAGCTGTTTTCCCAGACCGAATCGATGCGGTCATACAGCCCGTAGAACAGCGTGGCGTTCGACCATTCGAAGTTGAACATCAGCCCCAGCGCCTCGCGCACGCGGGGGTCCTGGAACTTCTCGCGCCGCAGGTTGAACAGGAAGGCCTGGCCGCTGGCCTTGGCGCCCGAGGGCAGTTCGACCTTCTTCACATCGCCGCGCTGGACGGCGGGGAAGTCATAGCCCGTGGCCCAGGAAATCGACGACGCCTCGTTGCGGAAGGTGTAGTTGCCGGCCTTGAACCCCTCGAACGCGGCATTGTAGTCGGCATAGTATTCCAGCCGGATCGTGTCGAAATTGCCGGTGCCGCGGTTGATCGGCAGGTCGCGGCCCCAGTAGTCGGGGTTGCGGCGGTAGACCACTGTCTTGCCCACATCCATCCGGTCCAGCACATAGGCGCCGGTGCCCAGGAAGGGCGTCAGGCTCGATTCCTCCAGATCCAGGTTGTTGGCCAGGTAATGCGCCCTGGACAGGACCGACAGCCCGCCCACCTCCTGCGGCAGGTCGCGGGTGGGCACGCCGGGCTTGAAGGTGAACTTGACGCGGTGCGGCCCCAGCACCTCGACCTTTTCCACCTGCTGGGCCAGCACCGTGCGGAAATCGGTCAGCCCCTTGGTCAGGAAGGTTTCATAGGAAAACACCACATCCTCGGCCGTCATCGGCGTGCCGTCGGAAAACCGCACCTCGGGGCGCAGGTTGAAGATGACCCAGGACCGGTCCGCCGGATATTCCAGCGTTTCGCACAGCAGGCAGTAGGCTGCGCCGATCTCGTCCGCGGTGCCGACCAGGATGGATTCGTAGGGCGCCGTGGCCAGCGCCGCGGCGCGGCCCTTGACCGAATAGGGGTTCATCGAATCGAACCCGCCAAAGACCCATTCCGAAATCTCGCCCCCCTTGGGCGCGTCGGGGTTCACATAGTCCAGATGCGGAAAGTCGGCCGGATACTTCAGCTCGCCAAAGGTCGAGATGCCGTGCGCCACCGTCACGCCCGGGTCCTGGGCCCGCGCCGCCGTGATGCCCAGCCCGGTGACCAGCGCCGCCAGCCCCAGAACCTGCGCGCCCCAGGCGGTGGCGGCCCCCCCGGCCCGCGCCATGGTGGCGGCCTGCGTCGCGCTGCGGGTTCGGGTCATCCGGTCCTCCCTGTCATCCGTCCTGTCGCTGACAGATTAATTCAGGGTAAAGCGGGCTTTGTCGATCCCCCGATTGCCCGCAGGATGGCCCGGTCGCGCAAATGCGAACGGCCGCCCCGGGGCGTCGGGGCGGCCGCAAGTCCGTTGGTCGGGTGTGAGGTCAGTTCACGCTGGCCAGATAGGCGATCACGTTTGCGCGGTCCTCGGCCTTGGGCAGGCCGGCAAAGCTCATCTTGGTGCCCGGCGCATAGCCCTTGGGGTTCTGCAGGAAGGCGTACAGGTTCGCGGGCGTCCATGTGTCGGCGGCCATGGCCAGCAGCGTGTCGGAATAGCCAAAGCCCGCGATGCTGGCCTTGGCGCGGTCGACCACGCCATTCAGGTAGGGGCCGGTGCCGTTGCTGCCGTCCAACTTGTGGCAGGCTTTGCACTTGCCGAAGACCTTCTCGCCCGCGGCGGCATCGGCGGCGGCATAAAGTTCTTCAAAACTCGGGCCTTCCTCGGCCGCGACCTCGGTGTCCTCGGCCGCGCCGGTTTCGATCACATAGGCCTGTTCGGCGTGATCGCCGTGGCCGCCGGCGTGGATCGCATACAGCGACTCGGCCGCCCAGCTGCCCAGCAGAAACACCAGAAGCGACCCGCAGACCGCGCCCAGCACCTTGGTAAAAGTCATCGTGTCCAGCATGGCTTGTCCTGTTCTCGCGACCGCTTCGCCGCGGTATGTATCCGCTTCCCCCCGCCACTTTCAAGGTGTAGGAGCGCGACGGATCGCCCCGCGACGATCCGCCAGGATGGAGACTGCCCATGACCGGCCGCATCGCGTTCCAGGGGGAACCCGGCGCCTATTCGCACCAGGCCTGCCGCCAGGCCCGCCCGCAGATGGAGGCCGTGCCCTGCCGCACGTTCGAGGATGCGATCGAACTGTGCCGCACGGGCGAGGTCGACCTGGCCATGCTGCCGGTGGAAAATTCGACCTATGGCCGCGTGGCCGACATCCATTCGCTGCTGCCCGGGTCCGGACTGCGCATCGTGGACGAGGCCTTTGTGCGCGTCCACATCAACCTGCTGGCGCTGCCCGGCACGCGGCTGGACCAGGTCCGGTCGGTCATGAGCCACACCGTCCTGCTGGGCCAGTGCCGCGAATTCCTGCGCCGCCACGGGCTGCGCGCGGTGGCGGGGGCCGATACGGCGGGGTCGGCCCGCGTCGTGGCCGAACGCGGCGACCCCGAGATGGGGGCGCTGGCCTCGGAACTGGCGGGCGAGATCTATGGTCTGGACGTGCTGGCCCGCCAGATCGAGGACCAGTCGAACAACACCACCCGCTTTCTGGTCATGTCGCGGGATCTGGACCTGACGCGGCGCGGGCCGGGGCGGATGATGACCACCTTCCTGTTCCGGGTGCGCAACATTCCCGCCGCGCTCTACAAGGCGATGGGCGGTTTCGCCACCAACGGCGTGAACATGACCAAGCTGGAAAGCTACATGGTCGGCGGCAGCTTTACCGCGACGGAATTCTATGCCGACATCGAGGGCCACCCCGAAGACCCGCCCGTGGCCCGCGCGCTGGAGGAGCTGCGCTTCTTTTCCGACAGTTTCGAGATCGTGGGCGTCTATCCGGCCGATCAGCGCCGCGCCTGACCGCGCGGCGCGGGCGCGCCGATCAGCGCCGTGCCTGATCGCGCGCTGCGGGGCGGTCGCGCGTGGAGTCGTGGCGGCGCTCGACCTCGGCCGCGAACTGGGCGGTGCGCGCCTTCAGCTTCTTGACCAGCCGCGCCTTGGCCAGTTTCAGCGACTGCAGGAACAGCCGCGCGGTGAGCGTGCGCGGCTTCAGCTCGATCGCCACGGTCATCCGGGTGCGGCGGGGCGACATCTCGATCAGCTCGATGTCCAGCCGGCCGCCCAGGTTCGCCTCCTCGCCCGTCACGGCCAGCCGGTGCGGCGGTTCATGGCCCGCCAGCGCCAGATCGGCCTTGCGTGCCTTGCCCCGCCAGGGAAAGCGCAGCCGCCAGGTCATGCCCGCGCCGGGCTGGGGCAGGCTGTCGGTGCGCTGCACCTCGGCCCCGCGGCGCAGGGCGCTGCGTTCCCAGGCGTCGAAATCGGCGATCTGGTCGAAGACGAAGGCGATCGGCGCCTCGATATCCTCGCGCGTGGACAGTTTCATGCGTGCATCCCCGTGACCGGTCCTGTGTCGCCGCAATCGGGGCGGTCCGCAACCCAGTTTGCAACCAGCGCACGCGCGATGGCCCCCGCGCGCGGGGCCCGCAGCCGCGGGTGGCGGCCGGTCATGACCTGCAGCATCTCTTCCCGGGTGATCCAGAGCGCGTCTTCCAGTTCCGCCGGGTCCAGGCGGATCTCGTCCTCCAGCGCCTCGGCCGCGCAGCCCAGCATCAGCGAGGCCGGGAACGGCCAGGGCTGGCTGGCCAGATAGCGGACGGCGCCCACGCGGATGCCGGTTTCCTCGGCCACCTCGCGGCGGACGGCGGCCTCGACCGTCTCGCCCGGTTCGACAAAGCCCGCCAGCAGCGAATACATCCCCGCAGGCCAGCCCGGCGACCGGCCCAGCAGCACCCGGTTGCCGTGGGTGACGCGCATGATCACCACCGGGTCGGTGCGGGGGAAATGCACCGCGCCGCAGGCCGGGCAGCGGCGCTGCCAGCCGCCCTGATCGGGCTGGCTGGCCGCCCCGCAGGCCGCGCAATGGCCATGCGCGGCGTGCCAGTGGCAGAGCGCGCGGGCCGTGGCGGCCAGTTCCGCGGCCCGCGCGGTCAGCCGCAGCATGGCGCCGCGCAGGTCGGACAGGCCCGCCAGGGGCAGGGCGGGGTGCACCTGTTCGTCGGCGTCCAGAAACCCGCCGATCCCCGCGGGGTCCAGCCCCGGCGGCTCCCACGCGCTGATGTCACAGGCAAAGCGCGGCACGCCGTCGTCCAGCCCCAGAAAGACCGCGGGGCGGCCTGCGGCCAGCACCGGGTGGCCCGCGGGCACCCAGGCCAGATCGTCGCGCTGGGCGCCGGCAAGCGCCGGCCGGCCGCGCCAGACCGGCAGCACCGCCCCGTTCGCCAGCGCCGCGGCCAGCGCGGATGGGTCTGCCCGCAGCGCCGCGGCCCGGTCCAGCCCCGAGGCGGCAAAGGCGATCCGGTCAGGCAGGGTCATCCGTCACTCCCTCGGCTGTGTCTGGCCCTTACCTAGCGCCTATGGCGCCGCAGCGCCACTGCGTGGCCGATTCAACCCACAAGCGAAGAAAATGATCGGATACAGCCGCAAGGAACTGGCGCCCGGCCGCAGGCGAGATGATCCTTGCAAGGGTTGCCTGCGTCGTGCTGCGGTGCGGGCGACCGGTTTGTGTTGCACGAAGGCCAGGTCGTTGACGTTTGCCCTGCCCGCCCCCCTGTCCGCCCCCCTGACCG
>JACXUX010000251.1 GCA_014763725.1 Rhodobacterales bacterium | reverse complement strand
CTGCGCGTCGGTCAGCCAAAAAGGTTGCTCATCATCACCCCCGTCAATTCGGGAGCTTGAATCACGCAGCTCAGGCGACCGCAAGCAGATCAATGGGTCCTGACCCTAATCCCTCGGAGCACCCCATGACCCTCGTCCGCAACCCCTTCGACGCTGGCGGCTATTCGCTGGCCGAGATGACGCGGGCCATCAACATCCTGCCCAACCTCTACACCCGCCTTGCCCAGATCGGCCTCTTTCGTTTTGAAGGCGTCAGCCAACGGTCCGTCATCATCGAACAATACGAAGGTGTCCTGAGCCTCCTGCCCTCCGTCCCCCTCGGTGGCCCCGCCACCGTCGGCACACGCGAGGGTCGGTCCATGCGGTCCTTCGCCCTGCCGTGGATCCCGCATGACGACGTGGTCCTGCCTGCCGACGTCCAGGGGCAGCCCGCGCTGGGCGGCGCCTTCGATGCCGCCGATCCCCTCGTCGAGGTGATGAACCGCAAGCTCCTGCTGATGCGGCGCAAGCATGCCCAGACCCGCGAGTACAACCTCGCCGAACGCTTCGGCATCCCGCCCTTTTCGGTATTCGAGGCCCGCAAGGGCTGGTGGCAAGATCGCAAGCGCGCCTGGCTGGATCTGGGTATCCGCTCCGAACTCGGCCGCGGCGCTGCCCCAGGCGGTGCGCCCCGCCCCCTCGATCGCGGCTGGTCCGGTGAGAAATCCGTCCCCGCTGTCCCCGGCATGGGCACCGCCGACCCGGCGCCGATCCACAAGGACATCGACCACTATCGCCACAAGGAAGGCAAGCGCGCCCGGAGGGAGGCCGCCCATGGCTAAGGGCCCCGCCCGCACCTTCGGCCAAGACCTGATGCGCGGCGAGCATGTCGTCGGCGCTGGGCCCACCCCGCAGCAGCCCGCCTTGCAGAATGGCGGCGTGCTGATGCCCTCACACACCTCGGGCGACCCATCCTTCTACGCCAAAAAGCGCGCCAAGGAGGCCGAGCTTGGCCGAGACCTGACCACCGAGGAATTCCTGGCCGATCACTACGCCGCCTCGGACGCGCCCACGGACTCAGGCACCTCGATCTTCGACCCCGTCCTCTGCGAGATCGCCTACGCCCGCGCCGCTGCTTGGCTGATCGGCATCGATCGCTGGGACAACGCGCGCTGGGAAGCGCTGGAAGAACAGATAGGGCCCGCGAGGCCCGCCACCACCCCAGCCGGTCAACCCGACCGGCCACAACCGCAATCTGCCCCGAAGCGGCCAACCGGCTGGTTGGGGCCCCGACGTGGAAAATGGCTCTGATGTCCTTCTCGCAAGCCGAACTCGATGCACTGCGCCGCGCCTATGCTGCCGGGGCGCTGGTGGTGGAATATGACGGGCGGCGACTGACCTATGGCAATGCGGCCGATCTGTTGGCCCGCATCCGCTTCATCGAAGGCCAGATGGCCACCAGTTCCGGCGGGTCGCGCCCTGTCGCGGGCAAGGCCAGCTTCAGTCGGGGCCGCACATGAAACCCACCCCGCCCGATGTGCCCTGGGGCGTGATCGATCGGATCGTCGCCACGGTTGCGCCACGTACCGCGGCCCGGCGCTATGCCGCTCGGGTGGTGATCGCTAACCTGCGCCGCGGCTATGAGGCTGCCGCCCGCGGCCGCGGCACCGATGGTTGCCGCGCAGGCAGCACCGCAGCCGACGCGGAAATCGCCGTTGCGGGTGGTCCGTTGCGCGACCGGATGCGTGATCTGGTGCGGAATGATCCCTTGGCGGCCAAGGCCGTGCAGGTGCTGGTCTCGAACATCGTCGGCACCGGCATTCGGCCTCGGGCCGCGGCGGCCGATCCAGCGCTGAACAAGCTGGCTGATGATCTTTGGAAGCGCTGGGCGCCGCGGGCCGATGCCAATGGGCACACAGATTTCCACGGCCTGACCGCCCTGGCCGTGCGCGAGATGATCGAAGGGGGCGAGGTCTTTGCGCTCCGCCGTCGCCGCCGGGCCAGCGACCGGCTTGCCGCACCGGTGCAGATCCAGCTCAACGAGGCCGACCACCTCGATGGGGCCAAGTTCGACAACCGGCCAGATGGCGGGCGGATCGTCAAGGGCATTGAATATGACGCGCTGGGCCGCCGCCGGGGCTACTGGATGTTCCCCGATCATCCGGGCGATGCGATGCCGGTCTTTGGCCGCCGGTTTGAATCCTTGCGGGTTGGCGCAGAAGGGGTGGCGCATCTCTTCGAACGCCAGCGGGTGCAGAACCGCGGCGTGCCTTGGGGCGTGCCTGCAATGAGGGCCCTGCGCGGGTTGGGCGACTGGCAAACAGCGGAACTCGTGCGGAAGAAGATCGAGGCCTCGATGGTGGGCTTCGTCTTCGGAGCTGACGAGGACCAGCAGTCGATGGCGCCTGTGGTGCAGGATGCCGATGGCAACCGGATCGAGCAGTTCGAGCCCGGCCTGATCGGCTACATGCGCAACGGCAAGGACATCAAGTTCAACACGCCCGCCTCAGCCTCGTCTGGACCAAGGCGCCCGACATCCTGCACGCCTTCGACGGCGGCGTGCTGATCCGCGGCAAGGATGGCCTCTGGCTTGCCATCCCCCTGCCCGCCGCAGGCATCACCGGCCTCGGACGCCAGCGCATCACGCCATGGCGCTGGGAACAACGCACCGGCATGCGCCTGCGCTTCGTCTATCGCCGAAACGGGCCTAGCTTGTTGGTCGCCGATGATGCGCGGGTGAACAGCCGGGGCCTTGCCGCAGCAAAGGGCGGGCGACGGCGGCGGGATGGGGTTTTGACTGGGGCCCAGACCGTGCCGGTGTTCCTGCTGTTGCGGCAGGTGAAGATGCCGAAGAAGCTGGACCTCGATGGGTTGGCGCGGGATGCGACGGCCCGACTGCCGGGGGCGATCTTGGGGGCGTGGAAGGGGTGACGGCTTGATTTGGACCATATGATAGTCCATATTACGCCCATCACGGGAGGCCGCCATGCAGATTTCCATTACCGAGGCCAAGGGCCATCTGACCGAACTCGTGCGCCGTGCCGAGGCGGGAGATGAAGTTGTGCTGACACGACATGGTAAAGCCGCTGTCAGGCTGGTTCCCGTCGTCCCAGCGGTGACACGCGATCGCCGCCGCGCGGTCATGGAAGCTGCACAGCGCAGCGCCATGGCAAAGATCACGGCTGGGGCGAGTGCCGCCCGCAGCCAGGACTTCCTCTATGATGACGATGGCCTGCCGAAGTGATCGTGGTTGATACCTCTGCCTTGATGGCAATCCTTCTGGGCGAGCCCGACGCAGACATCGTGATGCAGGTCCTCGATGAAGCGGAAGCCCTCTGCATTTCGGCGGGAACGCTCGCTGAAGCGATGATCGTCGCCGATCGTCGCTCGGTGGGCGCCGAAATGCAGCAGCTGATCGAAGGGCTGGGAATTGAAGTTGTCACGGTGACACAGTCAGGGGCCGATGCCGTAGCGGCCGCCTATCGGACTTGGGGAAAAGGCATCCATCCGGCCGCGTTGAACTTTGGTGATTGCTTTGCCTATGGACTGGCGGCGGAACGAAACTGCCCCCTTCTTTTCGTCGGGGACGATTTCGGCAAGACCGATGTGAGGCTTGCCTCACCGCGCCGCGACGAACCCTAAACTGGCAACTGAAGCCCAATCACCGGCAATCGGTTATTACACCGGCGCGATCGACGGCCTCTTCGGCCCGCGCACCGATGGCGCCTTGAAGGCCGTTTCTGCCGAGGGTGGTGCGATCCGCAACCTGAAGCCTGCGGTGTCGGTGCCAGCCGGACCGATGATCTTCCAGGGCAGCGCCCGCTATCCAGTGGACGAAATCGTCATCCACTGCGCCGCCACCCACCCGGACTGGATGCGAGGCCAGCCGCTAGCGGCAAAGCGCAAGGAGATCGACCGCTGGCACCGCGAGGAACGCGGCTGGCGCAAGATCGGCTACCACCACCTGATCGATCACGACGGCGCGATCCTGCCAGGCCGGGCCGAGACCGAGATCGGCGCCGGGGTCGAAGGCCACAATCGCGGTGTGATCCAAATCTGCCTGATCGGCGGGGCCGGTGCTGCCGCCACCGATGCCTTCGATCGCAACTTCACCACAGCTGTCAACCGGCACGCAAAATTGACCCCGGATCGGCACCCAATTTTGCCCCCCGTCTCCGCGAGATCAGGGCCTGAGCCGACGGAACGGTCAGGTTGTGG
>JACXUX010000250.1 GCA_014763725.1 Rhodobacterales bacterium | reverse complement strand
CCCCCGTTCGCCCCGCCCCGCAGGGCCAGGGGATCAGGCGGCCCGGGGCCGCACCACCTTTTCGGCCAGATCGCGCGCGATGGCGAAGGCGCCCTTGATCCGTTCCCCCTCGGACCGCCAGTCGGCGGCCAGCACCACCTTGTTGCCCGCAACCCGCGCGCCCGGCCCCTGCGCCTTGAGAAACTCGACCAGGCCCGCAGGATTGGCAAACCTGTCGTTGTGGAACTGGACCGTGGCGCCCTTGGGGCCCGCGTCCAGTCGGCTGATGCCCGCGCGCTTGCACATCGCCTTGATGCGCACCACCAGCATCAGCGTGTTCACCTCGCGCGGCAGATCGCCGAAGCGGTCGATCAGCTCGGCCGCGAAGCCCTCGAGCTCGACCTTGGTCGTCAGCGTCGACAGCCGCCGGTACAGCCCCAGGCGGATGTCCAGGTCGGGCACATAGTCCTCGGGGATCAGCACCGGCACGCCCAGGTTGATCTGCGGCGCCCACTGGTCGTCGGGCTCGGTCAGGCCGGTGATCTCGCCCGACTTGATGCGGGCGATCGTCTCCTCCAGCATCTGCTGATAGAGTTCATAGCCCACCTCGCGGATATGGCCCGACTGTTCCTCGCCCAAGAGGTTGCCGGCCCCGCGAAGGTCCAGGTCATGGCTGGCCAGGTTGAAGCCCGCGCCCAGACTGTCCAGGCTGGCCAGCAGCTTCAGCCGCTTCTGCGCCTGCGGCGTCAGCGGCGCCCGCGGCTTGGTGGTCAGATAGCAATAGGCCCGCGTCTTGGACCGGCCCACCCGGCCGCGGATCTGATACAGCTGGCCCAGGCCGAACATGTCGGCCCGGTGCACGATCATCGTGTTGGCGGTGGGAATGTCCAGGCCCGATTCGACGATGGTCGTGGCCAGCAGCACGTCATACTTGCCATCGTAGAACTGGTTCATCCGGTCATCCAGATCGCCCGCGGCCAGCTGGCCATGCGCGGTCAGGAAGCTGACCTCGGGCACATGGGTGCGCAGGAAATCCTCGATCTCGGGCAGGTCGGAAATGCGCGGCACGACATAAAAGGACTGCCCGCCGCGGAAGCGTTCGCGCAAGAGCGCCTCGCGGAGGGTCACGGTGTCGAATTCCGACACATAGGTGCGGATCGCCAGCCGGTCGACCGGCGGCGTGGCGATGACCGACAGGTCGCGCACCCCCGTCAGGCTGAGCTGCAGCGTGCGCGGAATGGGCGTGGCGGTCAGCGTCAGCACATGGACCTCGGACCGCATCTCCTTCAGCCGTTCCTTGTGGGCGACGCCGAAGTGCTGTTCCTCGTCGATGATCAGAAGGCCCAGCCGCTTGAACCGGACCCCCTTGGCCAGCAGCGCATGGGTGCCCACGCAGATGTCGACCTGGCCCTCGGCCAGGCCCGCGCGGGTGGCGGCGGCCTCTTTCGCGCTGACAAAGCGCGACAGGGGCCGCACCTCGATCGGAAAGCCGCGAAAGCGTTCGGCAAAGCTGCGGTAGTGCTGGCGCGCCAGCAGCGTGGTGGGCGCGATGACCGCGACCTGCAGGCCCGCCATGGCCGCGACAAAGGCCGCACGCATCGCCACCTCGGTCTTGCCGAAGCCCACGTCGCCCACGATCAGCCGGTCCATCGGGCGGCCGGCCTCGAGGTCGGCGACCACGTCGGAAATCGCGGCCAGCTGGTCGTCGGTTTCCTGCCAGGGGAAGCGGGCGCAGAACGCCTCCCACGCCGAATGGGGGGGTTCCAGGATCGGCGCGTGGCGCAGTATCCGTTCGGCCGCCACCCGCATCAGCCGGTCGGCGATTTCCCGGATGCGTTCCTTCAGCCGCGCCTTGCGCGCCTGCCAGGCGCCGCCGCCCAGCCGGTCGAGCAGCCCCTCTTCATGGCCATAGCGCGACAGCAGTTCGACGTTCTCGACCGGCAGATACAGTTTCGCATCGTCGGCATAGATCAGGGTCAGGAATTCGTGCGGCGCGCCGGGCTTGCCGGTGGCGGGGTCGGGGACGCGCAGCGTCTCCATCCCCATGTAGCGGCCCAGGCCGTGTTCGACATGCACCACCAGATCGCCCGGCGACAGGCTGGACAGGTCGGCGAGGAAGTTCTCGGCCTTGCGGCGCTTGCGCGGCTTGGCCACCAGCCGGTCGCCCAGCACGTCCTGTTCCGAGATGACGGCGATCCCCGGCCCCACGAAGCCCTGTTCCAGCGGCCAGACCGCCAGCGACAGGCCCTTGCCGCCCGGGTGCAGGTCGCGCGCATCGGCCACGGGGATGGCGTCGTGGACCCCCTGATCCTCAAGCAGGCCGCGCAGGCGGTCGCGCGCGCCTTCGGACCAGCTGGCGACGATCACCTGCCCCTCGGCCCGCAGGCTGCGGATGTGGTCGGCCAGCGCGCCGAACAGGCTGAGGCTTGCGACCTGGCGTTCGGGGGCAAAGCTGCGCCCCGGCCGGCCGCCCGCATCCAGCACATGGGGCCCCGGCGCCTGAGGCAGCGGCGACAGCTGGATCACCCGCCGCCCGGCCAGGGCCGCGTCAAAGCCCGCATCGTCCAGATACAGCAGTTCGGGCGCGCAGGGCTTGTAGACGGTGTCGAGCCGCCCCTTCTGGCCCATCGCCTCGCGCCGGGCCTGATACTGGTCGACGATGCCCTCCCACCGCGACAGGCGGACGGGAGTCACCTGGTCGTCCAGCATCACCGCGGCGCCGGGCACATAGTCGAACAGGGTTTCCAGCCGGGCGTGGAAATAGGGCAGCCAGTGTTCCATGCCCTGATGCTTGCGGCCGGCGCTGACCGCCTCATACAGCGGATCGTCGGACCCCGCGGTGCCGAATTCGGCGCGATAGGTCTGGCGGAACCGGGTGATCGAGGGCTCGTCCAGCATCACCTCGCTGACCGGGGCCAGGTCGATGCGGGTCAGCTTTTCGGTCGTGCGCTGGGTTTCGGGGTCGAACCGGCGCAGCCCGTCCAGCTGGTCGCCAAAGAAGTCCAGCCGCACCGGCCCCGGCTGGCCCGGCGCCCAGACATCGACGATGCCGCCGCGAAAGGCGCAGTCGCCCGGTTCGGCCACGGTCGAGGCCGGGCTGAACCCCATCCGCGCCAGATAGGCGCGCAGCGCCCCCTCCTCGACCCGGTCGCCCACCTGCGCCGAAAAGCTGGCCGCCTGCAGCACGGCGCGCGCCGGCACCCGCTGGGTGGCCGCATTGACCGTGGTCAGCAGGACGAAGGGCCCCGCCAGCCCCTGGGCCAGTGCAGCCAGCGCAGCCAGCCGTTGCGCCGAGATCGCCGGATTGGGCGAGATGCGGTCATAGGGCAGACAGTCCCAGGCCGGCAGCGCCAGCACCGCGGCATCGGGCGCAAAGAAGGCCAGCGCGGCGCGCATCGCCTCCATCCGCTTGTCGTCGCGGGCGATGTGGATCACGGGGGCTCCGCGCGCCAGTTCGCGCGCGACCAGCCGGGCATCGAACCCCTCGGGGGCGCCGCCCATCAGGATGCGGGTTGTGTCAGCCATGGCGGGGGGATAGCGCAAGCGGCGCCGCTGTCAATTGCCCAGCACCCCGATCGACATGTTCTGCCACATGCCCCAGATCGCGGTGACGAAGATCGACACCACCCCCAGCCCCTGGACCGCAATGCGATGCCGGATCAGCCCGCGGTAGGGCGGCTCGCCCCGGGCGACCAGGGGCGCGACCCGGCCTGCCGTCCGCAGGCTGAGCGCGCCCACCAGCGACATCGGCGCCAGGATCAGGAACACCGCCTGGGCGAATTCGATCCCGTACCAGAAGCCCAGCATCCCCAGCGTGGTCAGCACGAAACAGGACACCGCCAGCAGCACCAGCCCCGCCTCGCGCCCGATCCACAGCGCGCGGGTCGTGTAGATGCCCAGCAGCGCCATCATGTCGCCCTCGGCCTGGCCGCCGCGGCGGCGGGCGCGGGTGATCATGTCCCAGGGCACGCCCACCACCCAGTGGCTGGCGGTGGACCAGACCACGGCCAGCGCGATCCAGTACCACAGGTTCGAGAACGACCGCATGTCGATCAGTTCGAAGACGCTCTCGTACCAGTCCAAGATCCTGCCCCCGTCCGGGCGCCCCCGGTTGGCCCGTGGCGGCGCGTTTGGCGATTCCTACCCTTGAGACGCGGGCATTTCCATGCCAAGCGGGAAAAAAGTCCGCAGGCCCCGGGGCGGCCCCGGGCCTCAGGCAATGGCGG
>JACXUX010000031.1 GCA_014763725.1 Rhodobacterales bacterium | reverse complement strand
GCATCCGACACCGGCCCCGCGATCAGCGTGCCCACCCCCATGCCCAGCACGAAGCTGGTCACGATCAGCTGCGCGCGGTTCGGGGCCTCGGGCGTCAGCTCGGCCGCGATCTGGGGCAGTGCGGGCAGCATGGCGTCGATGGAAAAGGCGATGGTGGCAAACAGCGTCGCCGTCATGCCGATGAATTCGCGTTCGGACAGGCGGTCAGGCAGTCTCATGCCGCGCCCGCCCCGGTCAGTTCGTCGATCACCCGCAGCCACAGCTCGGGCGGTTGCGCGCCGGGCAGCACATAGCGGTCGGCCACCACGAAGGTGGGCACCGCCGTCACCCCGCGGTCGCGGGCATGGGCGTCGCAGGTCCGGATCGTGTCGCGGTCGGCATCGGTCGCCAGCAGCCGGGCAAAGGCCGCGGCCGGCAGCCCCGCCTGGCCGGCCAGATCGGCCAGCACCGCGGGGTCGCCGATGTCGCGCCCCTCGCGCCAGTAGCCGCGGAACAGCGCCGCGACCATGGCGCCCTGCCGCCCCTCGACCCCCGCCCACAGGATGGTGCGATGCGCATCCAGCGTGTTGGGCATCCGCCGGATCGCGCCGAAGTCGATCGCCAGCCCCGCCGCCTGCGCCGCCTGTTCGATGCGGGCATAGACCTGCACCGCCTGGGCCGCGCCGCCGAACTTGGCGCGCAGATAGTCCGCCCGGTCCATCCCGCCTGCGGGCATGTCGGGGTTCAGCTGGAACGGGTGCCAGTCCACCGCAAGGGGATGGTCGGGCCGCGCCTCGAGCGCGCGGTCCAGCAGCGTCTTGCCGATGTAGCACCAGGGGCAGACGGGGTCCGAAAAGATGTCGAGGCGGGTCATGCGGTCCCCCAGTCCTGCCGGATCGCCCGGCGGTTCAGCTTGCCGTTCGCGCTGCGCGGCAGGGTGGCAAAGGCGCGCGTGACGCGCGGCTGTTTCCAGCGGGCCAGGCGGTCCGCCGCCCGGGCGGCCAGCGCCTGGGGGTCGGGCGTGCCCGTGTAGGCCAGCGCGACCACCGTGGCCCCGCCGGGCAGCGTCAGTTCCAGCGCCGCGCATTCGGTCAGGCCGGGCAGGCCGTCGAAGGCGGCCTCGACCTCGGCCGGGCTGATGCGATAGCCGCCGGCGTTGATCTGGTCGTCGGCGCGGCCCAGGCTGTCCAGCGCGCCATCGGGCCGCGCGGCCACCAGATCGCCGGTCAGGAACCAGTCGCCCGCGAAGCGCGCGGCGGTGTCCCCGGGCGCGTCCAGATAGCCCAGGAACAGGCCAGGGTCATTGCGGTGCACGGCCAGGATGCCGGGTTCGCCCGGGGCCACGGGCGCCCCGTCGGGCCCCAGCACCGCCACGCGGCGGCCGGGCTGCGGCCAGCCCAGCGCGCCGGCCGGCGCGGGCCGGTCGGGGCAGCCCGAGACGAAGGTCGAGATCTCGGACATCCCCATCGCCTCGTGCAGGTCGGTGCCGGTGGCCTGGACCCAGGCCTCGCGCAGGGCCCGGGGCAGCTTTTCCCCCGCGCTGAGCCCATGGCGCAGGCGCGGCAGGGCGGGCAGCCCGTCGCGCAGCAGGCGGCGGAAGATGCCGGGCACGCCCGCGATGATGGTGGCGTCGAAGCGCCGCGCAAGCAGCGCCAGCGCGCGGGGATCGGTGCCCTCGGCCGGGATCAGGGCGGTCGCGCCCGCCGACCAGGGGTCCATCAGCCCGGTGCCCAGGGTGAAGGTCCAGTTGAACGCCCCGGCATGCAGCAGCCGGTCGGCGGGCGTCAGGCCATACCAGCCGTCCCACATCCTCCGCCGCGCGAGGATCGCGCGATGGGCATGGACCACGCCCCGCGCCCGGCCCGAGGTGCCCGAGGTGAAGACGATGTATCCCGGCCGGTCCGGGTCGCCCCAGTGCCAGGGGGCGGGGGGCAGATCCTCCCACCCGCGCAGGGTTTCGGCGGTGACGACGGGGCAGGGGGCGGGATCGGGCAGCGCCACGCCGGGCGCGGCCAGGATCAGGCGCGGTGCGACGGCGGCAGCCATGGGCCCGATCTCGGCCGCCGTCAGCGCGGCCGAGGTCGGCACCGCCACCAGCCCCGCCGCGATCGCGCCCAGAAAGGCCAGCGGAAAGTCGACCGTATTGCCCAGCCGCAGCAGCAACCGGTCGCCGGGTTCCAGCCCCTGCGCCTGCAGGCCCGCGGCCACCCCCTGCACGGCGGCGGTCAGGCGGGCAAAGCTCCACCGTTCGGCGCCGGTGGGGCGCAAGATCTGCAGCGCCACCTTGTCGGGCACGCGCGCGCCACCGGCCAGCACATGGGCGGCCAGGTTGAACGGGGCAGGGCGGGGCGCGGCGGGGTCCATGCCGCAGGCCTATGCCCGCGCGAAACGGGATGCAACCCGCAGCGGCGCACAGGTCGCCCCGCGGGTCAGAACCAGCCGGCCACCGTGTTCGACGCGCCCGAAATGTCGCGGCCGATGCCGTCGACAGTGTTGCAGGCCGACAGGGCCACCATCAGCACACCCGCGAACCACAGTTTCCACATGGCTTTGCGCCTTCTTGCTGCTCAGTCCTCATGCCACCAGACGTCGGGCTGAAAGCCCAGCCAGTCGCCATAGATCGGCAGGCGGGAAGGATAGCGCAGCTGTTGCACATGCGCCAGACGCGAGATGTCGGAATACCACAGCGGCACCACATAGCGCCCCGCGGTCAGCACCCGGTCCAGCGCACGGGTCGCGGCGACGAAATCCTCATGCGTGGCCGAGGCCAGCATCGCCGCCACCATCGCATCGGCGGCGGGCGACTTTATCCCCATCAGGTTGCGCGACCCGGGCGTGTCGGCCCCGGCCGATCCCCAGTAGAGCGTCTGTTCATTGCCCGGCGACAGCGACAGAGACCGCCAGATATAGGTCATGTCGAAGTCATAGGCATTGGTCCGTTCGGTCATCTGCGCGCTGTCGACCGTGGTGATGCGCATGGCGATGCCCAGGCGCTGCAGCGCCTCGGCCCAGATCGTGGCGGCGGCGATCATGTCGTCCTGGCCGTTCTGCAGCAGCATCTCGAAGGCAAAGGCCTCGCCCGCGGCGTTCTTCAGCGTGCCGTCCTGCACCGTCCAGCCCGCCTCGGCCAGCAGGTCCGTCGCCCGCCGCAGCCCCGCGCGGTTGGCCGCCGTGCCGTCGGAGGCGGGCAGGGCATAGCCCTCGATCGTGCCGGGCGGCAGGTCGGCGGCAAAGGGGGCCAGCAGCTCGGCCTCGCGCCCCGTGGCGGGGGTGCCGGGCTGCATCCCCAGCACGGAATTCGAGAAATAGCTTTCGATCCGCCGCAGCGCGCCGTCGTTCAGCGTCTGGTTCACGAAGTCGAAGTTGAAGGCGGTGATCAGCGCCTCGCGCACGCGCCAGTCGGCGAACAGCGGCTTGCGGGTGTTGAAGGCAAAGCCGAGGATCCCCGAGGGTCGGCCATGCGGGATTTCCGATTTCACCACCGCGCCCGACCGCACCGCCGGGAAGTCGTAGTTCGTGGCCCATTTCGCGGGGTTGGTTTCGCGCCAGCTGGTGATCTCGCCGGCCTTGAAGGCCTCGAACACCACGCCGGCATCGCCGAAATAGTCGTAGCGGATTTCATCGAAATTGTGCTGGCCGCGGTTGAAGGGCAGGTCGGCGCCCCACCAGTCGGGATTGCGGCGATAGGTGATGTAGCGGCCCGGCTCGTGCGCGGCCACGACATAGGGGCCGGACCCCACGGGCACGACATCGGGGCTCTCGGCAAAGTCGCGGCCTTCCCACTGCGCGCGTTGCAGGATCGGGCGCAGGCCCAGGATCAGCGGCAGTTCGCGGTCCACCGTGTTGAAGGTGAAGCGCACGGTCCGCGGCCCCGTGGCCTCGGCGCTGGCCACCTTCTTCCAGGCGGTCAGATAGCGGGGGTGGCCCACCGTGCCCAGCGTGCGGAAGGACCACAGCACATCGTCCACCGTGACCGGGCTGCCGTCGGAAAAGCGCGCGCCCTCGCGCAGGGTGAATTCCACCCAGCTGCGGTCGGCGTCGGTCTCGACCGTCTCGGCCAGCAGACCGTAGAGCGTGAAGGGCTCGTCATAGCTGCGGCCCATCAGCGTCTCGACCGTCAGCGCCGACAGCCCCGCGGCGGGCCGCCCCTTCAGGATGAAGGGATTGAGCGAATCGAACCCCCCCGATTCGCCAAAGATGATCCGCCCGCCCTTGGGCGCATCGGGGTTGGCATGCGGCAGATGGGCGAAATCGGGGGGCAGGGCGGGTTCGCCATACATGGCCAGTCCATGCTGCGGCTGGGCCGCCCCGGGCATCGCGCCCGCCAGCGCCAGCACGGCGGCCAGCGCCAGCCTTTGCAGGAAAAATACCGGTCGCGTCATGGCAACAGTCCCCATCCAGGCCTTGGTTCGTGGGCCGAAGGCTAGCCGCAGCGCGCGGGGATGACAAAACTTTTGTCTTGGCCCGCGCGGCAAGGGGGCGTATAAGACACTTACTGCTCGATAGGTTTCTTGCCTGTATGAAACCTGCCTCATACTGAACGCCCGCCTCTGGCGGGCGTCTTTTTTTCGGGCATCGGTCCGACGGCCCCCGTTCCCTTTGCGGCCGCGGCATGCCACCCTGCGCGGGTGCAGCAAGGAGGATCGCACATGGCCGAGACGCGCGCGCTGGCGGGGCGCACCGCCGTGATCACGGGGTCGAATTCGGGCATCGGGCTGGGGATCGCCACCGAACTGGCGCGGGCCGGGGCGGATGTGGTGCTGAACAGCTTTACCGACCGGCCCGAGGATCACGACCTGGCCGCCCGTCTGGGCGCCGAACACGGCGTGGCCGCGCGCTATCTGGCCGCCGACATGTCGCGCCCCGACGACTGCCGCGGGCTGATCGAACGGGCCGGGCGCTGCGACATCCTGGTCAACAATGCCGGCATCCAGCATGTGGCGCCGATCCCCGACTTTCCGGCGGCGAAATGGGATGCGATCCTGGCGATCAACCTGTCTTCGGCCTTTCACACCACGGCCGCGGCGCTGCCCCTGATGCGGGCCGCGGGCTGGGGGCGGGTGGTCAACATCGCCAGCGCGCACGGGCTGACCGCCAGCCCCTTCAAGTCGGCCTATGTCGCGGCCAAGCACGGGCTGGTCGGGCTGACCAAGGTGACCGCGCTGGAAACCGCCGAGGAGCCGATCACCTGCAACGCCGTCTGCCCGGGCTATGTGCTGACCCCTCTGGTCGAGGCGCAGATCCCCGACCAGATGGTCGTGCACGGCATGGACCGCGACACCGTGATCCGCGAGGTGATGCTGACGCGCCAGCCCAGCCGACAGTTCGCCACCGTCGAACAGCTGGGCGGCACCGTGGTCTTCCTGTGCAGCCCTGCGGCCGACCAGATCACCGGCACCACGATCAGCGTCGACGGCGGCTGGACCGCGCTCTAGGGGTGCAACGCCCGTTTCCCGCCCGGGAAACGGGCCGGTTTCTTGCAAGAAACCGGCCGTCGCGCCCGGGTCAGGCCGCGTCGCCGATATGGCCGCCCAGGAACAGCTGGCCCACCCGCGGGTCGGCCAGCAGCCGGTCGGCACGGTCGTGCATCCGGGTCTGGCCCAGTTCCAGCACCAGCCCGTAGTCCGACATCGCCAGCGCCGCCTTGGCGTTCTGTTCCACCATCAGCACCGTCACCCCCTGGTCGCGCAGCCGGATCAGGGTCTGGAACACCTCTTGCACCAGATTGGGCGACAGCCCGATCGAGGGTTCGTCGATCAGGAGCAGCCGCGGGTCCAGCAGCAGCGCGCGGGCGATTTCCAGCTGCTTCTGCTGGCCGCCCGACAGTTCGATGGCCTTCTGGTCGCGCCGCTGGCGCAGCATGGGGAACTGGTCCATCACCTGTTCGATCCGCGCCCGCACCCGGCCCTGGTCGCGCGCGGTGATCCCGCCCAGTTCCAAATTGTGCCAGACCGACAGCTGCGGCACCACGTTGCGGCCCTGGGGCACATAGGTGACGCCGCGGGCGATCATCTCGGCCGGCCGCTTGCGCGTCACGTCCTCGCCCTCCAGCAGGATCTGGCCGGACTGGATGTTCAGCAGGCCGAAGATCGCCTTGAACACGGTGGACTTGCCCGCCCCGTTGGGCCCGATCACGGTGGTGATCGAGCCTGCGGGGATGGTGAAGCTGGTTCCGTTCAGAATGGTGATCCGGCCATAGCCGCCGGTCAGGTTGCGCAGTTCCAGCACCCGTCAGCCCCCCAGATAGGCGTCGATGACCAGCGGGTTGGCCCGGATGTCCTCGGGCCGGCCCTCGGCGATGATCTCGCCCTGCGCCAGCACGATGATGCGCGTGCACAGCGACATGACGAATTCCATGTTGTGTTCGATCACCACGAAGGTGGTGCCGTGTTCGCGGTTGTAGGTGACCAGCCGTTCCTTCAGATGCGCCAGCATCGTCAGGTTCACCCCGCCCGCGGGTTCGTCCAGCAGCACGATCTGCGGCCCGGCCATGAAGGCCATGGCGGCATCGACCAGCTTCTGCTGGCCATAGGACAGCGCGCCCGCCTCGGTCTGCAGATAGGGCGTCAGGCGGAAGAACTCGATCAGCTGCTTCGCCTTGTCGGTCAGGCCCGCGTCGGGGCGGCCGAACAGGCGGGTCAGTATCGTGCCCTCGTGCTCCTGTCCGGCCAGGATGACGTTGTCCAGCACCGTCATCCGCGGAAAGACCGACAGCTGCTGGAACGTGCGGCCCACCCCCATCAGCGACAGGTCGGCCGGGCGCACGCCGTCGGTCGACCGGCCCGCGATTTCACAATGGCCCGAAGTGGGGCGCAGCTGGCCCAGGATGCAGTTGAACAGCGTCGACTTGCCCGACCCGTTCGGCCCGATCAGGCCCAGGATCTCGCCCTTGTGGACATCGAAGCTGACATTGTTCACCGCGCGGATGCCGCCGAACTGTTTCGACATCGCGCGCACGGACAGGACGGGCGCAGACGGGATGGGCGCGGTCACAGCTGGAACCCCTTTTCCATGTCGCGCCGCGCCTCGGTCCGGGGCATCAGGCGGTCGCGGATCTTGTGCCCGGCGCCGATCAGCCCGCCCGGCGAATAGACCATAAGGAGAATGACCAGCGTGGCATAGATGATCAGGTAGTAGCCTTCGGTAAAGCGCAGCACCTCGGGCAGCAGGATCACCACGGCCGCCCCCAGCATCGGCCCGAAGAAGAAGCCCGATCCCCCCACCACGACCATCAAGAGCAGCTTCAGCGAATGGATCAGCGCAAAGCTGTGCGGCTCGATGAACTGGACCTGCGGCGTCTGCAGCGCGCCCGCGAACCCGCCGAAGGCCGAGCCGATGGCAAAGGCCAGCAGCGTCTGGCGGCGGATCTTCAGCCCCAGCGATTCCGCCCGGATCGGGTTTTCGCGCAGCGCCTTGAACGCGCGTCCCCAGGGCGACCGCAGGATCCACCACATCACGCCCGCGGCAACGACGAAGCAGACCAGCGCGAAGTAGTAGAAGCTCAGGTTCGAGTCGGTGGCCAGCCCCAGCACGTTCGGCCGTGGCATGCCCACCAGGCCGAAGGATCCGCCGGTGATCTCTTCCTCGTTCCGCAGCACCAGGAACAGCAGCGTGTTGAAGGCCAGCGTGACAAAGGCCAGGAAATGGTGCTGCACCCGCAGCGCCGGATAGCCCAGCAGCAGCCCCAGCACGAAGCTGGTGGAAATCGACACGAAGGCCGCCGCGATCCAGGGCACGCCCGCCAGCGTCATGAGCGCGGTGACATAGGCCCCCACGCCCATGAAGCCCGCCTGCGCCAGGCTGACCTGGCCCGCATAGCCCAGCGTCAGGTTCAGCCCCATCGCCGAGATCGAGAAGACCAGCCACGAGGTCATCGTGTAGACGATGTAGTTTCCCTGCCCCAGGGGCGCGGCGATCAGCCCCGCCAGCCCCAGCGCGCAGAACAGCATCTGCAGTCGGGTCATACCGAACGCCCCTCCGACGTGCCCAGCAGGCCCTGCGGGCGAAACAGGATGATGGCGATCAGCAGCAGCAGCGGCATGGCCGAGCGATACTGCGCCGAGATGTAGACCGCCGAGATGTTGTCGATCACCCCGATCAGCAGGCCGCCCACCAGCGCGCCGCGGATCTGGTTGAACCCGCCCACGATGGCCGCGATGAAGGCCACCAGGCCCAGCGTTTCGCCGTTCGAGAACTTGGCCAGATAGATGGGCGAGATCAGGACCGAGGCCACGGTGGCCAGCGCCGCGTTGATGAGGAAGGTGTACATCACCATCCGTTTCACGTTCACGCCCAGGATTTCGGCCACCGCGGGGTTCTGCGCCGTGGCCTGCATGCAGCGCCCCGTGCGCGTGCGGGTCAGGAACAGCTGCAGCCCGCCGATGGCCAGCATCGACACCGCCAGGTTGCCGATGTCCTGCGCGGCGATGCTGGCGCCGGCGACCTGATAGACCTCTTGCGGGAAGATCGGCGGAAAGGGCTGGGCGGTCGCGCCGTAGAATTCCTTGACGCTTTCCTTCAGCAGCAGGCCCAGCGCGATGGTCGCGATGACCAGGGGCAGCGTGCCATGCGGCAGCATGGGTTCCACCACCAGCTTCTTGAACATCACGCCCAGCACCAGCAGCGACAGCACCAGCGCAAGGGCGACCGAGGGCCAGAGCCCCAGGCCCAGCACCGTCATGCCCACCAGCACGAAGAAGGCGGGCAGCATCACGAATTCGCCCTGGGCGAAGTTGATCGTCTGCGACGCCTGCCACAGCAGCGTGAAGCCCACGGCGGCAAGCGCATAGATCGAACCGGCCGCCAGGCCGGACAGGATGATCTGGATGAATTCGGCCATGGCCTCCCCTCGGGCCCCGTCCGGCCCCGGTCCGCGGTTGGGCAGGGGGCGGGGCCCGCGCGGGCGCCCGCCCCCCGGTCAGGTCAGTGTCAGGTCAGTTCGGCGGCAGGATCGCCTTGATCGTCTGCTTGCCGTCCCTGACCTCGACGAAGAAGCTTTCGCGCGACATCTCGCCCGTGTCGTCCCAGGTCACGTCCAGCAGGACGCCGGGGCAGGCGGCGGCGGTCAGGGTCAGGCCGTGCATCTTCTGCGCGATCGCCTCGCTGTCGGGCTTGCCTACCAGCTCGGTCACGCACTTGATCGTCCAGGCGGCGGTGAAGCCCTTGATCGCGTTGTGGTCGGGCGTGTAGTTGTATTTCGCCTTGAAGCGGGCGACCATGTCGGTCATCGCGGGCACGTTGGCCTCGGGCGTCAGGCCGACATGACCCATCGCGCCATTGGCCGCATCGCCCGCCAGTTCGATGACCTTGTTGCCGATCAGCGTGGTCTCGCCCACCAGCGGCAGGCCGATCGACTGCTTCTGCGCCTCGCGCAGGAAGCGGGCGCTTTCCTCCTCGGTCAGGTAGACAAAGACGGCATCCGCGCCCGAGTTCTTGGCCTTCAGCACGTCGGCCGAAAAGTCGGCCTGCGCCTGTTCGGTCGGGATGTCGGCCACGATTTCAAAGCCGTGCTTTTCCGCCTGCGCCATGAAGGCGGAATGGCCGCCCTTGCCGAATTCGGTGTTGGCCCAGACGATGGCGACCTTCTTCACGCCCATCTCGTCGGCCAGGTAGGCGGCCAGTTTCGGCACGCCCTTCTGCGAGCCGAAGGCGGTGCGGAAGATGTAGGGGTTGCCCATGCCGGTGATCGAGGGCGCCTCGGACCCGGTGAACTGCGGGATGCCGGCCTGCTTGGCCACCAGCATGTTGACCACGGTCGAGGACGAGAACACCGTGCCCGCGATGGCGAAGACGCCTTCGTCGATCGCCTTCTGCACCAGCGCGCGGCTGACCTGGGGGTCGGTCTGGCTGTCGTATTCCACGATGGTGATGGGCTCGCCCAGAACGCCGCCGGCGGCGTTGATCTCTTCGAAGCCCATCTTCACGCCGTCGCGGAAGTTGGTGCCGGCCGCGGCCCCGGGGCCGGACAGTTCGACGATGGCGCCCACCTTCAGTTCGGCCAGCGCCTGGGTGGCGGTCAGGGCCAGGGCCAGGGCCGCCGTCCCGATCAGTCTGCGATGCATGGTCTTCCTCCCAAGGGTCCGGATGCTGTCCTTGCGGCGGGGGCGACCATCCGGTTGCCATCCCCGCCCAGGCCCGGACGATGCCTGCGCCCGCGGCCGTTTTCCAGTTCCTTCCGCTCCGGGCACGCCGGGTGCGGGTCAGTCGATCCTGCGCAGGCCCATCAGCATCTCGGCCAGCAGGACCGCCTGCGCGTCGAACATCGCCGTGCCGGTGGCGGTTCGGCAACCCCTCTCGCGCGCGGCCGCGATCAGCGCGGGCACGGCGGGCCGGGTGACCACGTCCGACACCATCTGATCGGGCGTCAGATGTTGCACCTGCACGGGCAGGGGGTCGTCCGGCCGCATGCCCAGCGGCGTGGCATTGGCCACCAGCGCAAAGCCGCGCGGATCGGGGCTGCCGGCGCGCACCCGGCCCGGGAAGTCGGCCGACAGCCGCGCGATCAGCGCGTCGCGCCGGGCGGTGTCCACATCGTGCAGCGCCAGATCCGATGCGCCGCGGGCCAGGATCTCCCAGGCGATGGCGGACCCCGCGCCGCCCGCGCCCACCAGCAGCGCAGACTTGCCCGCCACGTCGAAGCCCGCCGCGGCGACGGCGTCCAGGCAGCCCTGGCCGTCGGTCGCATCGCCCGCCCAGCCGTCGCCCTCGCGGATCAGGATGTTGACCGCGCCCGCCGCCCGCCCGCGGGCCGAGACGCGGGCGCAATGCGCCAGCGCCGCGGCCTTGTGCGGCACGGTGATCACGATCCCGTCCACGTTCCGCATGGCCGCGGCCTGGCCCAGCCAGCCGTCCAGCGCCTGGGGCAGGATGTGCAGCGGCACGACCAGCCCGTTGAAGCCGCGTTCGGCCATGATCGCGGTCAGCGCCGCTGGCGATTTCACCTGGCCGATGGGGTGGCCGAGGATCGGAAAGATCCGCGTCTCTCCGTCCAGGCGGATCGGCGGCGCCTCAGCCATGCGGGGTGGCCCCTGCGGTCGGTGTCATGCGCTGTCCCTCCCCCTGGCGGGCGGCCCGATGTGCCGCGCCCGTCCTTCCCCGGGTGTCCCCGGTCGCTCCCTGCTGTCTGCCTATCGATAGATGGAATGCAATTCTAGTTTAAAATGTTATTCTGAATAGTGGGGTGATCTGCCAGGCAGGACGGCGGATCGGGGGGCATGTCGTGCAGGCCAGTATGGGAATCGCAGTGATCGGGGCGGGGGCCATCGGGCGCACCCATGCCGAAACGCTGTCCCGCGCACCGGGCCTGCATCTGGCGGCCCTGGTCGACCCCGCGCCCGGGGCTGCGGCACTGGCGCAGGCGCTGGGCGTGCCGCTGCTGCCCGATGCGGGGGCGCTGATCGGGTCGGGCCTGGCGCAGGGCGCGATCGTCGCCACCCCGAACGAGACGCATCTGCCGGTGGCCGGGGCGCTGCTGCAGGCGGGGCTGCCGGTGCTGCTGGAAAAGCCGGTGGCCGAGGCGCTGGCCCCGCGCTGGCGCTGATCGCGTTGGCCGGACGGACCGGCGTGCCACTGCTGATCGGCCATCACCGCCGGCACAACCCGATCATCCGCGCCGCCCATGCGGCGATTTCGGGCGGCGCGCTGGGCGATCTGGTGATGGCCAGCGTGACCTGTTCGCTGGCCAAGCCCGACAGCTATTTCGACGCCGCCTGGCGGCGCACGCCGGGTGCCGGCGGGCCGCTGCCGATCAATCTGGTGCATGAGATCGACCTGATCCGCCATTTCTGGGGCGAGATCGCGCAGGTCCAGGCCATCGCCCGCCACGACCGCCGCCACCTGCCGGTCGAGGATACCGCCGCCGTCGCCCTGGCGCTGGATCGTGGCGGGGTGGCGGTGCTGGCGATTTCCGATGCCGCGGTGGGCCCCTGGGCCTGGGACCTGTCCGCGGGCGAAAATCCCGCGCGCTTTCCAGCGCATCCGGTGTCGGCGCATCACCATGCGGGCAGCCGGGCGGGCCTGTCGCTGCCCGATCTGACGCTGTGGGAACCGCCCGGCTCGCCCGACTGGACGCAGGCCGTGACGCCGCGTCGGCTGCCGGTGACCCCGGCCGATCCCTATGCCGCGCAGCTGGCCCATTTCGCCGCGCTGATCCGCCGGGGCGGCACGCCCGCGGTCACCGCGCGCGACGCCACCGCCAACCTGATCGTGCTTGAGGCGATCCGCTCCGCCGCCGCCAGCGGTCAGGCGACACGGGTTGACCTTTCGCCGCTGCAGATCAAGTCTGGAACCATGTTCAACAACGGAAACGGTTCATGAGCAGCGTTCTGGAAAAGGCCCTGGCCATCGTCGAGCTTCTGGTCGAGGCCCCTGCGGGCCTGCCGGTGACCGCCATCGCCGCGGCCACCGACCAGCCCGCCAGCGGCGTGCATCGCACGCTGCAGGAACTGGCGCGGCTGGGCTATGTCCGCCAGCTGCAGGCGCAGGGCAATTATGCGCTGACGATCAAGCTGCCGACGATGGGGCTGGGCTTCATGGGCCGCGCGGGGCTGACCGATGTCGCCCAGCCGGTGCTGGACGGGCTTGCTGCGCTGTCGGGCGAACTGATCCGGCTGTCGGTGGTCGACGGCGACCGGCTGATCTGGGTGGCGGTGGCCCAGGGGGCCACGCGCGGGCTGCGCTATGACCCCGGCCAGGAACAGGGCGTGGTGGTGCATCTGGCCAGCTCGGCCGGGGGGCAGGCCTGGCTGTCCACCATGTCCGAGGACGAGGCGCTGGCCCGCGTGGCGGCCCAGGGCCTGCTGCGCCGGGCCGAGGGCACGGGGCCCCAGGCGCCGCGCAGCCTGACGCGGCTGCTGGACCAGCTGGCCCAGGCGCGGGCGCGCGGCTATGCGACGGCGGTGGACAGCTACATCCCCGGCATGGCCGCCATGGCCGTGCCCGTGCGCTATCATGGCGACGGGCCTGTGCTGGGCTGCCTGTCGATCGCGGGGCCGACGGTGCGGATGACGCCGCAACGGATGGCAGAGCTTGCCCCCGCGCTGCAGGCCGCCGCGGCCGAACTGGGGGCCGCCGCGGGCGGGGTGCAGTATTTCCAGGCGAATGTCAGGGCGCTGACGGCAGCGGCGGACCCGGGACGGCAGAGCGCATGACCCGCCGCCCGATCCGTTCCGCCCCGCGCCGTGCGCGCAGCCAGGGGCAGGGGTGATGGACGGGCAGGCAGTCCGCAGCATCGGCTGCGACGTTCTGGTGATCGGCTCGGGCGCGGCGGGGCTGGCGGCGGCGGTGACCGCGGCCGAATTCGGCCTGTCCGTCGTGGTGGCGGAAAAGGAGGCGGTGTTCGGCGGCACCTCGGCCTGGTCGGGGGGGGTGGCTCTGGATCCCGCGCAACCCGCTGGCCCAGGCCGCCGGGATCGACGAGCCGCCCGAGGCGCCGATGACCTATCTGCGCAGCGAACTGGGCAACCGCGCGGGCGATCCGCGGCTGCCGGTGTTCCTGCGAAACGGGCCCGAGATGGTGCGGTTCTTCGCCGACCATACGGCGGTGCGCTGGATCGACGGCAACCGCATCCCCGACTTTCACGAAACCCCGGGCCATGCGGCGGGCGGGCGGTCGGTGTCGGTCGCCCCTTATGACGGGCGCGAGCTGGGCCCCTGGATCGCCCGGCTGCGTCCCCCGCTGGAGGAGATCAGCCTCTGGGGCATGGGTATCGCCAGCGGGGCCGATCTGGACCATTTCTTCAAGGCGACGCGGGCGCCGCGGTCGGCGCTGCATGTGGCGCGGCGGCTGGGGCGGCATCTGGGCGATCTGGTCCGGCACGGGCGCGGGCTGCATCTGGTCAACGGCAATGCGCTGGTGGCGCGGCTGATGCGGTCGGCGCTGGACCGCGGCGTGCGGCTGGTGGGCAGCGCGCCCGCGCGCGCCCTGCTGCGGGACGGGACGCGGGTGACCGGCGCGCGGCTGGACACGGCCGAAGGTCCGCTGACGGTCAGGGCCGCGCGCGGCGTGGTGCTGGCCACGGGCGGCTTTCCGCATGATCCGGCGCGTCTGGATGCGCTGGCGCCCGCCGCCGGTGGCGGGGCGGGGCATCATTCGGCCGCGCCGCGGGGCAATACCGGCGACGGGCTGCGCCTGGCCGAGGTCGCGGGCGGCGGGGTCGAGGACAGGCTGGCCTCGGCGCTGGCGCTGGCGCCGGTGTCGGTGGTGCCGCGGGCCGATGGCAGCACGGGCCATTTCCCGCATCTGGTGGAACGGGCCAAGCCCGGCATCATCGCCGTGGGCCCCGATGGCCGCCGCTTCTGCAACGAGGCCGACAGCTACCACGACGTCCTGACCGCGCTGATCGCGGCCACGCCGCCGGGGCAGGCGCCCTTCTGCTGGCTGATCGCCGACCATGCCGCGCTGCGGCGCTGGGGGCTGGGGGCGGTGCGGCCCTTTCCCTTTCCCACGGGGGCCGCGCGGCGGTCGGGCTATCTGCGCCAGGGCGCGACGCTGGCCGATCTGGCGCGGGCCTGCGATCTGCCGCCCGAGGCGCTGGCGGACACCGTCGCGCGCTTCAACGCCCATGCTGCGCGGGGCGAGGATCCCGATTTCCACCGCGGGGCCAGCCGCTACAACCGCCTCCAGGGCGATGCCGACCACCGGCCCAACCCCTCGCTGGGGCCGCTGACGCGGGGGCCGTTTTCGGCCGTGCGCATCGTGCCGGGCAGTCTGGGCAGTTTTGCCGGGCTGCGCACCGATGCCGCCGCGCGCGTGCTGGACGCGGCGGGCCGCCCGGTGCCGGGCCTGTTCGCGGTGGGCAACGACATGGCCTCGGTCATGGGGGGGCACTATCCGTCGGGCGGCATCACGCTGGGGCCCGGCATGACCTTTGGCTACATCGCCGGCCGCGTGCTGGCCGGATTGCCCGTGACGGGCCTGACCGAACAGGAGGATGCGGGATGAGCCTTTACGAACTGGCCACGCTGGACACGGTGATCTTCGGCGCGGGCCGCGCCGCCCCGGGGATCGAGGCCTGGGTCGCCGCGGGGCAGGGGCGGCTGTGCGGCGCCTGGTCCACCGACATCGGCACGCTGAACCGGGTGTTCGTGCTGCGCGCCTTTGACAGCCTGGGCCAGATGATGGACGAACGCGACCGCGCGCTGATGTCGGACAACCCCTGGGGATGTGCCGAACATCTGACGGCGCTGAGCATGGAAAGCCACCGCGCGCTGGACTTCCTGCCGCCGGTGGAACCCGGCGCCTGGGGGCCGGTCTACGAATTCCGCACCTACCGGCTGCGTCTGAACGGCCTGGCGCCCACCCAGGCGAAATGGGCCGCCGCCGTGCCGGGCCGGCAGGCCTATTCGCGGCTGTGCCTGGCGATGTATGGCCTGGACGGGGCGCCGCGGCTGACGCAGATCTGGCCCTATGCAAGCCTGGCCGCCCGGGCCGAGGCGCGCGCGCGCTCGGTGGCCGAGGGCGCCTGGCCCCCGCCCGGCGGGCCCGACTGGCTGACGCCCGACATGACCAGCCAGATCGCGCTGCCCCTGCCGTTTTCGCCGCTGCGGTGATCGCCATGACCCATCCGCTGTCGCTGGCCTTCCTGACCGTGTTCGACCTGGGCCCTGTCGAGGCGGTGCGGACCGCCGCCGCCGCGGGCTATGATCTGGTCGGACTGCGCATCCTGCCCGCCGCCGCGACGGGCGAGCCGGACTATCCCCTGCTGACCGACGACCGCCTGCTGGCCCGCGTGCGCGCCGCGCTGGACGACACCGGCGTCGCCGTGGGCGATGTGGAAATCATCCGGCTGCGCCCGGTCTGCGACTGGGACCTGTTCGACCGCTTCTGCGACCGCTGCGCGGCGCTGGGGGCGCGGCATGTGCTGGTGGCGGGCGACGATCCCGATCCGGCCCGGCTGGCCGACAGCCTGGCGCGGTTTGCCGATCTGGCCGCGCCGCGCGGGCTGACCGCGGATCTGGAGTTCATGCCCTGGACCGCGGTGCCCGACCTGACGGCGGCGCAGGCGGCGGTGCAGGCGGCGGGCCGACCCAATGCCGGCGTGCTGGTCGATGCGCTGCATTACGACCGGTCGGCCACCACGCTGGACCAGATCGCGGCGCTGCCGGCCGATCGGGTGAACTATGTCCAGTTCTGCGACGGCGCGGTGCCTTACGATCCCTCGGACGAGGCGCTGATCCGCGTGGCGCGGGGCGAACGGCTGTTTCCCGGGCAGGGTGGCATCGACCTGGTGGGGCTGGCCCGCGCGATCCCGCCGGGCGTCACGATCAGTGTCGAGGTGCCGCACCGCGCGCTGGCCGCCCGCATCGACGCGCTGGGCCGGGCGGAAATGGCGATGGCGGCCACCCGCGCGATCCTGCGCGCGGCCGGGCGCGAGCGCTGAGGGGGCGCGGCGCTGCCCCTTGCCTCAGCGCGGCGGGGCGGCGTCCTCGCGCGGGCCGGGGTAGACCAGGCCGGCCGAGATGATCAGCTTGGCCGCATCCTCGATCTTCATGTCCAGATAGATCACCTCGCGTTCCGGCACATAGACCAGAAAGCCCGAGGTCGGGTTTGGCGTCGTGGGGACGAAGACGGTGATCAGCGGTTCCTCGGTCGGGATGCGCAGCGCGATCTCGCCCCGCGCGCGGGTCGACACGAAGCCGATCGCCCAGGACCCCTCACGTGGGAACTGCAGCAGGCAGGCGCGGTCGAAGTTGCTGTCGGCCTGGGCAAAGACCGTCTCGGCGATCTGCTTGACCCCGCCATAGATGCTGCGCACCACCGGCGTGCGGTCGACCAGATGTTCGCCCCAGCGGATCAGCGACCGGCCGATGATGCCCTTGGCCACCCAGCCTACCAGGATGGTGAAGATCAGGAACAGCATCACCCCGATGCCGCGGATGGTGATGAAGGTGTCCTGCCCGAACCAGCGCTGGATCAGCACGTCAGGCCGCCAGGCCTGGGGCACCAGCGGCAGCACGAAGCCGTCGATCCAGCCCGTCACCGTCCAGATGACATAGGCCGTCAGCCCCACCGGCAGCACCACGACCACCCCCGTCAGGAAGCTGGAGCGCAATCCGCCCAGGATGCCGCCGCGGCGGCATCCT
>JACXUX010000249.1 GCA_014763725.1 Rhodobacterales bacterium | reverse complement strand
GGGTGGGCGTGTCGACCTCGGCCCGGACGGGGGCCAGCGCGGGTTCGGCCGTGGCCGCCAGCGGCACGATGGCCTGCGGCACGGGTTCGCGCCGGTCGATCACGGCGGTCAGCGTGGGCGGTGCGGCGGTTCCAACCTGGGTCGCCGGGCCGCCAAGCCCGTTCTGCACCAGATGCCCGGCCCCCAGCGCCAGCGCCAACGTGCCGGTTGCCACCATTGCCCTGCGGCCTGCCTTCGTGACCATCGCGTCACCCCTTGCGCTTCCCGCGTCCGGGCTAGTCCCCGAACCGGGCGATTCCACGGCAGGACTGCGGAGTCTTTCCGCAGCCCGGGGCGAAAGCGTGGCGCGTTACGCCAGCTTGCCGTGGCAGTGCTTGAACTTCAGCCCGGAACCGCAGGGACAGGGACCGTTCCGGCTGGGGTTGCCCCAGGTCGCCGGATCGGACTCGTCAAACCCCGCTGCGGCCATGGCGGGCAAGGGCGCAGCCGCCACGGCCGCCGCCGGTGCGGCGGCAGGGGTGGGTGCGGGCGCCGGCACCGGGCCGGGCGCCGCGGCCGGCCGGGCCGCGCGCTGCTGGGCGGCCAGGATCTGGGCCATCATCTGATCCTGTTCCTCGCGCGTCAGCGGGCGGATCTGCGACAGCTTCTGCGACACGTCCTGACGCAGGCCGTTCAGCATGGATTCGAACAGGGCAAAGGCCTCGGTCTTGTATTCGTTCAGCGGGTCGCGCTGGGCATAGCCGCGGAAGCCCACGACCGACCGCAGATGTTCCAGCCGCAGCAGATGTTCGCGCCACTTTGTGTCGATCGTCTGCAGCAGGATCTGCTTTTCAATGTTGCGCATCGTTTCGGGCCCGAAGGCCTGCTGCTTCTGCGCCATCATGTCGGCTGCGGCCTCGGTGATGCGGGTGCGGATGGCGTCCTGGTCGACGCCCTCTTCGGCGGCCCAGGCGGCGATGGGCAGGTCCATCGACAGGCGGGTGCGCAGCGCCTCGGCCAGGCCCGCGGTGTTCCACTGTTCGGGATAGGTCTTGGGCGGCATGAAGTCGTCGACCAGGTCGTCGATGACCTGCAGGCGCATGTCCTCGACGATTTCGGACAGGTCCTCGGCCTTCATGATTTCCAACCGCTGGCCGAAGATGGCCTTGCGCTGGTCGTTCATCACGTCGTCGAACTTCAGCAGCTGCTTGCGGATGTCGAAGTTGCGCGCCTCGACCTTGGCCTGGGCCTTTTCCAGGCTCTTGTTCACCCAGGGGTGGACGATGGCCTCGCCTTCCTTCATCCCCAGGGTGGACAGCACCTTGTCCAGCCGGTCCGACCCGAAGATGCGCATCAGGTCGTCTTCCAGCGACAGGAAGAAGGCCGATCGGCCCGGGTCGCCCTGGCGGCCCGAACGGCCGCGCAGCTGGTTGTCGATGCGGCGGCTTTCGTGGCGTTCGGTGGCCAGAACGAACAGCCCGCCCGCGGCCTTGACCGCGGCCTCGTCGGCGGCGTGTTCGGCCTCGATCCGGGCGCGGACCTCGTCGGGGTGCAGGTGGGGGTCGGCGGCGATCGCCTCCATCACCTTGAATTCGACATTGCCGCCCAGCTTGATGTCGGTGCCGCGGCCGGCCATGTTGGTGGCGATGGTGACGGCGCCCAGCTTGCCCGCATCGGCGACGATCTGGGCCTCCTGTTCATGCTGGCGGGCGTTCAGCACGTTGTGCGGGATGCCCTCTTTCTTCAGCAGGTCCGACAGCATTTCCGATTTCTCGATGCTGGTCGTGCCGACCAGGATCGGCTGGCCGCGGTCGTGGGCCTCCTTGATGCTGGCCAGGATGCCCTGATACTTTTCCCGCGCGGTGCGGTAGACCTGATCGTGGTCGTCCTTGCGGGCGACGGGGCGGTTGGTCGGCACCTCGACCACGCCCAGCTTGTAGATTTCCATGAATTCCTCGGCCTCGGTGGCCGCGGTGCCGGTCATGCCGGCCAGCTTTTCATAGAGGCGGAAGTAGTTCTGGAACGTCACGCTGGCCAGGGTGACGTTTTCGGGCTGGATCGCCACGCCTTCCTTGGCCTCGATCGCCTGGTGCAGCCCGTCGGACAGGCGGCGGCCGCGCATCATGCGGCCGGTGAATTCGTCGATCAGCATCACCTCGCCATCGCGGACGATATAGTGCTGGTCGCGGTGGAACAGCTTGTGCGCCCGCAACGCCTGGGTGACGTGATGCACCAGCGTGGTGCTTTCGGGGTCATAGAGGCTCTGCCCCTCGGGCAGCAGGCCGGCCTGCAGCAGCGCCTGTTCGATGTATTCGTTGCCCTCGTCGGTGTAGGTGACGTTGCGGGTCTTTTCGTCCAGCTTGAAATGTTCGTCCGTCAGGCCGGGGATCAGCCGGTCGACCCGGACATACAGATCGCTGCGGTCCTGGCTGGGCCCCGAGATGATCAGCGGCGTGCGCGCCTCGTCGATCAGGATGCTGTCGACCTCATCCACGATGGCAAAGGAATGCCCGCGCTGGACCATCTCGTCGATGCTGGCCTTCATGTTGTCGCGCAGGTAGTCGAAGCCCAGTTCATTGTTCGTGGCATAGGTGATGTCGGCGCGATAGGCGGCGCGCTTTTCATCCTCGGGCTGCCAGGGATAGACCACGCCGCAGGTCAGCCCCAGCGCGGCGTAGACCTTGCCCATCCATTCTGCGTCGCGCCTGGCCAGATAGTCGTTCACCGTGACGACATGCACCCCGCGCCCGGTCAGCGCGTTCAGATAGGCCGGGAAGGTGGCGACCAGGGTCTTGCCCTCGCCCGTCTTCATCTCGGCGATGTTGCCCTGGTGCAGGAAGATGCCGCCCATCAGCTGGACATCGAAGGCGCGCAGGCCCAGCGCGCGGCGCGCGGCCTCGCGGCAGTTGGCAAAGGCCTCGGGCAGCAGGTCGTCCAGGCTTTCGCCCGCGGCATGGCGCGCCTTCAGCGCGGCGGTCCGTTCCTTCAGCCCCTCGTCGGTCAGCGCGGCGAACTCGGGCTCGAGCGCGTTGATGCGGGCCACCAGCGGGCGCACCGATTTCACCTTGCGGTCGTTCGGCGTGCCGAACACCTTCCGCGCGAGCGCACCAAAACCCAGCATGATTTCCCCTTGGGCGGACCTGACAGCATCGTGTGAGGCACCGGCTTGCCCGCCCTCACCGCCTTCCATAGAAGGGCCCAGGGGCCCGGCAGGCCCTGTCGCACGCGACCCCCGCGATGTAAGGGGATGCCGGGGCCAAGTCAACGTCGCGCGGGCGCGGGCCCGGGTCAGGAGCATGTGATGACGGTGTGGAAGCGGATCGGCGCCGGTGCGGCGCTTGGACTGGTGCTGGCAACCGGGGCCCAGGCCCAGGGGGCCGAGACGGTGGTGGCCACGGTGAACGGGACCGACATCACCCTGGGGCAGCTGTCGGTGATGCTGGGTGACCTGCCGCCGCAGTATCAGTCGCTGCCCGATGACGTGCTGTTCAACGGCCTGCTGGAACAGATGATCCAGCAGATCGTGCTGCAGCAGCAGGTCGAACCCACGCTGTCGGCCCGCGATCTGGTGACGATCCAGAACCAGCGTATCGCCTATATCGCGGGCACCGCGCTGCAGGCCGTGGTGGGCGCCGCCGTGACCGAGGCCGCGCTGCAGGCCGCCTATGACGAACGCTATGCCAATGCCGCGCCGCAGACCGAATACAACGCCGCCCACATCCTGGTGGACGCCGAGGACAAGGCCCGCGACCTCAAGGCGCAGATCGACGGCGGTGCCGATTTCGCCGACCTCGCGCGCCAGCATTCCACCGACGGGGCCGCGGCCTCGGGCGGCGATCTGGGCTGGTTCGGCCTGGGCATGATGGTGAAACCGTTCGAGGATGCGGTCGTTTCCCTGCAACCCGGCCAGGTCGGCGGCCCGATCCAGACCCAGTTCGGCTGGCATCTGGTGCTGCTCAAGGAAACCCGCGCGGCCCAGGTTCCCACCCTGGACGAGGTGCGCGACGAACTGGCCGCCGAGCTGGAACAGGCCGCGATCGAAGCCCATCTGACCGACCTTACCGGCCGCGCCGCCATCACCCGTGCCGAGGGGATTGACCCGGCCCGCCTGCGGGATCAAACCCTGTTCGACAACTGATCGCGGGCAGCGAGGGGACACATGGGCAAGACCGACTGGAAGGCCGAGGCGAAGAAGCTGAAGAAGAAGCTCTCGCGCCTGCGCGATCGGCTGGCCGAAGCCCCCGCCGCGCCCGAAC
>JACXUX010000248.1 GCA_014763725.1 Rhodobacterales bacterium | reverse complement strand
GCCTACTGACGCCCCCCGGCCACCCCTGCACCACATCCCCGCTTCCCGGCCAAATATCCTCCGGGGGTGCGGGGGTGGAAAACCCCCGCCGCCACCGCCGGGGCCGGGGGCTGCGCTCAGACGGGCATCCGCGCCTCGACCATCCCGGCATACCAGCTGGCGCCGAAGGGGATGGCATTGTCGTCGAAGTTGTAGGCAGGGTGGTGCACCATCGCGGTGTCGCCATTGCCCAGGAAGATATAGGCCCCGGGCCGTTCGTTCAGCATGAAGCTGAAGTCCTCGGCCCCCATCAGCGGCGGCGTGTCGGCATCGACCCGGCCCGAGACGGCCCGGGCCACCTCGACCGCGAAGCCGGTCTGTTCGGGCGCGTTCACCGTGACCGGATAGCCGCGCTGATAGTGCAGCTCGGCCTGCGCGCCAAGCGCCAGCGCGGTGCCTTCGGCGATGCGGGCGATCCGCTCCTCGACGAAATCCTGCACCCTGGCGTCCATCGTGCGCACGGTGCCCTTCATCCGCACGACCTGGGGGATGACATTGTGCGCGGTGCTGTCGGTCTGGACGGTGCAGACGCTGACGACCACCTGCTTCATCGGGTCGACATTGCGGCTGGCGATGGTCTGCAGCGCCACGATGATCTGGGCCGCCACCAGGGTGGTGTCGATGCAGTCGTGCGGCTTGGCGGCATGGCCGCCCTTGCCGGTCACCACGATCTCGAACTGGTCGGCCGCCGCCATGATCGCGCCCGGGCGGATCGCGAACTGGCCCACCGGGATGCCGGGCATGTTGTGCATGCCGTAGACCTCCTGCACGCCCCAGCGGTCCATCATGCCGTCGGCCACCATCTCGCGCCCGCCGCCGCCGCCCTCTTCGGCGGGCTGGAAGATGACGACCGCCGTGCCGTCGAAGGCGCGCGTCTCGGCCAGGTATTTCGCGGCCCCCAGCAGCATGGCGGTATGCCCGTCATGGCCGCAGGCATGCATCTTGCCGGGCGTGCGGCTGGCATAGGGCACGCCGGTCTGTTCGGTGATGGGCAGCGCATCCATGTCGGCGCGCAGCCCCACCACCCGGCCCGAGGCCGTGGTGCGCCCCCGGATCACCCCCACCACGCCGGTGCGGCCGATGCCTTCGACCACCTCGTCGCAGCCGAAGCTGCGCAGCAGTTCGGCCACGCGGCCGGCGGTGCGATGCACGTCGAACAGCAGCTCGGGATGTTCGTGGAAATCGCGCCGCCAGGCGGTGATTTCGGGCAGCAGTTCGGCAAAGCGGTTCTTGACGGGCATCGCAGGCATCCTGTTCGGCATGGGGTGCCCCCCCGGGGGGGCGTGCCCGTCAGCCTGCGCCAGCCGCCCGCCGGGTGCAAGGCCCCCGCAGAGGCCCCGCGGCGTCAGAGCCCGAGGCACCAGCGCATCACGGCCTTCTGCGCGTGCAGGCGGTTTTCGGCCTCGTCGAACACCACCGAATGCGGCCCGTCCATGACGGCGCTGGTCACCTCGTCATCGCGGTGGGCGGGCAGGCAGTGCATGAACAGGGCATCGGCCTTGGCCTGGGCCATCAGCGCCTCGTTCACCTGATAGGCGCGCAGCTGGTTGTGGCGGCGTTCGCGCGCCGACTGGGGATCGTGCATGCTGACCCAGGTGTCGGTGACGACCAGATCCGCGCCCTGCACGGCGGCGACCGGGTCGCGTTCGATGTGCACACGGCTGCCCTTGTCGCGGGCATAGAGGATGAAGTCCCCCTCGGGGTCGAGTGTCGGCGGGCCGGCAAAGGTGAAGTCGAAGCCGAACTGGCCTGCGGCATGCAGGAAGCTGGCGCAGACATTGTTGCCGTCGCCGCACCAGACCACCTTGCGCCCGGCGATCGGGCCGCGGTGTTCCTCATAGGTCATGACATCGGCCATGATCTGGCAGGGATGGGTGCGGTTGGTCAGCCCGTTGATCACCGGCACGGTGGCATGTTCGGCCATCTCGAGCAGGGTGGCCTCCTCGAAGGTGCGGATCATGATCAGGTCGACATAGCGCGACAGCACGCGGGCGGTGTCGGCGATGGTCTCGCCATGGCCCAGCTGCATTTCCTTGCCCGACAGGACCATGGTCTGGCCGCCCATCTGGCGCACGCCCAAGTCGAAGGACACGCGGGTGCGGGTCGATGGCTTTTCGAAGATCAGCGCCACCATGCGGCCGGCCAGCGGCTGTTGGTCATCGGGCGCGCCGCGGGGGCGGTCGCCGCGGGCGGCCTTCATCCGGCGGGCGCCGTCGATCATGGCGCGCAGCTGGTCGGTGTCGGTCTTGTGGATGTCGAGGAAGTGGTTCATCGCGGATCTCTGGCGGCGGCGTCCGGGGGGTTTCACACCCCCCGGACCCCCCGTGGGGTATTTGGGTCAAGAGGAAGGCAGGACGCGGGGGGTGGGCCCCCGTCGTCGCCGGCGCGCGCGGCGCCCCCGGGGATCAGGCCGCGGCATCCCGGCCCACCTGCGCCGCCACGCGGTCGAGCCGCGCCACCGCCTCGGCCAGATCCTCGTCGGGGATGTTGAGCGCAGGCAGCAGACGCAGCACGTTGTCGGCCGCGGGCACGGTCAGCAGGTGCTGGGCATAGCCCGCCTTGACCACGTCCGTATTGGGCGCGCGGCATTTCAGCCCCAGCATCAGCCCCTGGCCGCGGACGGCTTCGAAGACGTCGGGATGGGCGGCGACCAGCCCCTCGAGCCGCTGGCGGAAGATGGCGGCCTTGCGGTTGACCTCGGCCAGGAAGGCGGGGTCCGAGACGATCTCGACCACGCGGGCGCCGACGGCGCAGCCCAGCGGGTTGCCGCCATAGGTGGACCCATGCGTGCCCGCCACCATGGGGGCAGCCGCGCGTTCGGTGGCCAGAACCGCGCCGAGGGGGAAGCCGCCACCGATGCCCTTGGCCACCATCATGATGTCGGGCGTGACCCCGGCCCATTCATGCGCGAAGAGCCGCCCCGTCCGGCCCATGCCGCACTGCACCTCGTCAAAGATCAGCAGGGTGCCGGTGTCGTCACAGATCTGGCGCAGGCCGCGCAGGCAGGCGTCGGCCAGCGGGCGGATTCCGCCCTCGCCCTGGACGGGTTCGATCAGGATGGCGGCGGTGGCGGGGCCCACGGCGGCCTTGAGCGCCTCATGATCGCCCCAGGGCAGGTGGACGAAGCCGGGCATCAGCGGGCCGAAGCCCTTGACCATCTTTTCCGACCCTGCCGCCGCGATGGCGCCGGTGGACCGGCCGTGGAAGGCGCCCTCGAAGGCGATGATCTCGGTCCGGGCGGTCTGGCCCTGGTCATACCAGAAGCGGCGCGCCATCTTGATCGCCAGTTCGGCGGATTCCGTCCCCGAATTGGTGAAGAAGACGGTGTCGGCGAAGGTCCGTTCGACCA
Organism: Rhodobacterales bacterium; assembly: GCA_014763725.1. Lineage (GTDB taxonomy): Bacteria > Pseudomonadota > Alphaproteobacteria > Rhodobacterales > Rhodobacteraceae > JACXUX01. The sequence goes on along the minus strand of JACXUX010000248.1, from coordinate 858 downwards.
GCATTGCGGCCAGGCGTTCCTGTTCGGGGATGCGGTAGAGGTTCGAGACATGCCACAGCCGGTGCGCCTGGTCGGTCAGCGTGGCGACCAGGTCGGGATGGGCATGGCCCAGCGCATTGACCGCGATGCCCGCGCCCAGGTCCAGGTAGCGCTCGCCCGTGTCGGAGACGAGCCACGAGCCTTCGCCGCGGACAAAGGCCAGCGGCGCGCGGTTGTAGGTGGGCAGGACGGCAGAGATCATGGGCAGGGTCCTTGCACGGGCTGAGGCCCAAGGGGTGCCAAAACCCCGGGGCATCGTCAACGGAAAGCGGGCGGGAACGGGGGCGCGCCGGGGCGCGCGCAGGATCGGCCGATCACGCGCGGGCGCGTCGGCGTCGGGGCAGCGAAGTGGCGGGGCCACGGTCGATCATGCGGCGCTGATAGCCCGCGGGGGCCGGATTGTCCAGCCTGCGCTTGATCCGCGGGCGCCGGGGTTGTATGCCGTTCCGTCGCGTCTAGAATGGCGCAAAGCCCAGACCGGAGGTCATGCATGTCCTGGACCGACGAGCGTGTCGAAACGCTCAAGAGAATGTGGGCCGAGGGCCAGAGCGCCAGCCAGATCGCCAAGGAACTGGGCGGGGTCACCCGCAACGCGGTGATCGGCAAGGTGCATCGGCTGGGCCTGTCGAACCGTGCCGGGTCCGGCGCCCCGGGCGAGGAGGAGCTGGCCGTCGAGCCCGCCCCCGCGCCCGAGCCCGTGCTGCGCGCCGCCCCCGAACCGGCCGAGCCCGAGCCCGACCTGCCGCCCGAACCGCCGCGCGCCGAACCGCGCCCGGCGGCGGTGGCGCCCGAGCGGCCTGCGGCCCCCGCGGCCGCCCC
>JACXUX010000030.1 GCA_014763725.1 Rhodobacterales bacterium | reverse complement strand
GGGGTCAGGGCGGCGGTCAGCGCCACCTCGACCATCGCGGCAAAGCCGGTTTCGCGTTCGGCGGTGTCCAGCGCCTCGGGGCGCAGCAGGTGGTCGCTGATCGTCAGCACCGACAGCGCGCGCACCCCGTGGCGGGCGGCCAGGATGTAGAGCTCGGCCGTCTCCATCTCGACGGCCAGGGTGCCGTGGCGGGTCAGCTGGTCGTTCAGGTCGGGCCGTTCGTCATAGAACGCCTCCGAAGAATAGATGCCCCCCGCATGCACCGGCAACCCGCGCGCCGTGGCCGCGGCATGGGCGGCCGACAGCAGGCCGAAATCGGCACAGGGGGCAAAGGACAGGTCGCGGAATACCCCGCGCGAGGGCGTCGAGATCGTCGAGGCCGTCATCGCCAGCACCAGATCGCGCAGGTTGACATGCGGCTGCATCGCCCCGGCCGACCCGATGCGGATCAGCGTCCGCGCCCCGTAGTCGCGGATCAGTTCATTGGCATAGATCGACAGCGACGGCATACCCATGCCAGACCCGTGGATCGTGACCGGATGGCCCTGCCAGGTGCCGGTATAGCCCAGCATCCCGCGCACCTGGTTCACCAGCCGTGGCGCCTGCAGGAACCGTTCGGCCGCCCAGCGCGCGCGATAGGGGTCGCCGGGCATCAGCACGGTTTCGGCGATCTCGCCGGGACGGGCACCGATATGCAGGCTCATGCGCAACTCCACGCTGGGTGGGGCGCAGCCTAGGCGGGCCGCCCGCGGGGGTCAATGCGCGGCGGTGCGGGCCATGTCGGCATAGGTTGCCGCATTGGGGCAGAACTGCGCGGCCGGTCCCGCGTCGACCGGCTGGGCGAGATGGCTGGCGCAGCGCCCGCGTGCGCCGCAATGGCCGCAGGTGTCGACGATGTCGAGATAGGTGCCCCAGTCGCGGCGCAGCTCATGTTCGGTCAGGCCGAACAGCGCGGCCATGGCGGTCAGCCGTTCGGTCGTGTCGCGCGGCAGGCGGGCGAAATGCGCCAGCTGGTCGCGCGTCATCCCCAGATCGGCCAGATCGGCATCCGAGATGCGGCCGACCTCCTCCATCGTGCGGTTCAGTTCGAAGAAGCGTCGGATTCGGTCGAACATGGCAGTCCCCCCTGTGGCGTGGAGTGACTTTGCCCGGGCCAGGCCGCCGCCACCTTGATCTGGCGCAATCACTCGGCCGCAAGCGGCGCGCGGTCGACCAAGGCCACGATGTCCAGCATGATCCGGTTCAGCTCGAAATCCTTGGGGGTATAGACGGCGGCCACGCCCATGGCGCGCAGGCGGTCGGCGTCGTCCTCGGGGATGATGCCGCCCACGACGACCGGCACGTCGGACAGGCCCGCGGCGCGCATGCGGTCCATCGTCTCGGCGATCAGCGGCAGGTGGCTGCCCGACAGGATCGACAGGCCCACGACATGCGCCCCCTGATCGGCGGCGGCGGCCACGATCTCGGCCGGGGTCAGGCGGATGCCTTCATAATGGATGTCCATCCCGCAGTCGCGGGCACGGGCGGCGATCTGTTCGGCGCCGTTGGAATGGCCGTCCAGCCCCGGCTTGCCCACCACGAATTTCAGCGGCCGGCCCAGTTTCGACGACACCGCGGCCACCGCCTCGCGGATCGGGTCCAGCCCCTCGGTCCGGTTGCTGGGCGACCGCGACACGCCGGTGGGCGCACGGTATTCGCCAAAGGCCGCGCGCACGACCGCGCCCCATTCGCCGGTGGTGGCCCCGGCGCGGGCCGCGGCGATCGAGGCGGGCATGACATTGGCCCCCGTCGCGCAGGCCTGCCGCAGCGCGGCCAGGGCGGCCTGGACCGCCCCCTCGTCCCGGGTGGCGCGCCAGGCCTGCAGGCGGGCGATCTGGTCGGCCTCGGCCGCGGGGTCGCAGGTCATGATGCTGCCGTCGCCCGTGGTCAGGGGCGAGGGTTCGGTGGTGGTGAACCGGTTCACGCCGACGACGACGGTCTGCCCGGCCTCGATCCGGGCGATGCGTTCGGCGTTCGACTCGACCAGCCGGCCCTTCATGTAGTCGATCGCGGCGACCGCGCCGCCCATGGCGTCGATCGTGGCCAGTTCGGCGCGCGCGCCATCCTTCAGCGCGGCGACCTTGGCCTCGACCGCGGGGTTGCCGTCGAACAGGTCGTCGTATTCCAGCAGGTCGGTTTCGAACGCCAGGATCTGCTGCATCCGAAGCGACCACTGCTGATCCCAGGGGCGGGGCAGGCCCAGCGCCTCGTTCCAGGCGGGCAGCTGCACGGCGCGGGCGCGGGCCTTCTTCGACAGCGTCACGGCCAGCATCTCGATCAGGATGCGGTAGACGTTGTTTTCCGGCTGCGGTTCGGTCAGGCCCAGGCTGTTGACCTGAACGCCATAGCGGAAGCGGCGGTATTTCGCATCGGTCACGCCATAGCGGTCCTGCAGCAGTTCGTCCCACAGGTCGACGAAGGCGCGCATCTTGCACAGTTCGGTGACAAAGCGGATGCCCGCGTTCACGAAGAAGCTGATGCGCCCCACCATGCCGGGGAAGTCGGCCGGATCGACCTTGCCGCGCAGGTCGTCCAGCACGGCGCAGGCGGTGGCCAGGGCAAAGGCCAGTTCCTGTTCGGGCGTCGCCCCCGCCTCTTGCAGGTGGTAGGAACACACGTTCATCGGGTTCCATTTCGGCAGGTGCTTCTGCGTATAGGCCGCGACATCGGTGATCATGCGCAGGCTGGGCCTGGGCGGGCAGATATAGGTGCCGCGCGACAGGTATTCCTTGATGATGTCGTTCTGCACCGTGCCCTGCAGGCGGGTCAGGTCGGCCCCCTGTTCCTCGGCCACGGCGATATAGAGCGCGAGCAGCCAGGGCGCCGTCGCGTTGATCGTCATCGAGGTGTTCATCTGTTCCAGCGGGATCGCGTCGAACAGCGCGCGCATGTCGCCCAGATGGCAGACCGGCACGCCGACCTTGCCCACCTCGCCCCGGGCCAGCGGGTGGTCGCTGTCATAGCCCGTCTGGGTGGGCAGGTCGAAGGCGACCGACAGCCCCGTCTGCCCCTTGGCCAGGTTGGTGCGGTACAGCGCATTCGACGCCGCCGCCGTGGAATGGCCGGCATAGGTGCGGAACAGCCAGGGGGCTTCCTTCTGGGCGGTCATCGGGCTCTCCGTGAATCGTTCCGGTAACTTTGTTGCGCATGTTCACCACATCCGGCAATTTCCGGCAAGCGCAAATGCGCTGCGATGCGGCGAAAAGTGGCCCCCGAACGAAGCGCTTGATCCGCCGTGCAGAACGGTGAAACTGCACTGCAGGGATGCCCGCAGAGCCCCCGGAACAGCCAGGGATTTCATCATGACGACTTTGTTCCCGCGCCTGGGCCTGGCGGCCCTGGCGCTGTGCGCCGCCGTGGCCCAGGCCCCGGCGCAGGACCGTTCGGTGCGCATCCACAACGACACGGGGCTGACGCTCTATCGCTTTTACAGCACGAATTCGGGGGCGACCAAATGGGGCCGCGACCTGATGGGGTCGTCGACGCTCGACTCGGGCCGGTAGATGCGGCTGAACTTCGACAACAAGTATGGCTACTGCCTGTTCGACTTTCGTGCCGAATTCGTCGACGGAACGGTGCTGCAGCGCCAGGGCGTGAACGTCTGCGAGATTGCCGACTACTACTATACCCCCTGAGGGGACCGGGGGGCGGCCCCGGCTGCGACCGCCCCTGCCCGCGCGCCGCGCGTCAGCGATAGGTGAAGGTGCCGATCTCGCAGACGCTCACGCCGGTCTTTTCCAGCACGTCGCCATCCTCGAATTTCGCGCGGAAGTCGAAGATGCAGTAGCCCGTGTTGTCGTTGAAGTTGATCACGACCGACTGGCCGGACCGCAGCACGTCGTTGCCGAGGATGTCTTCCTCCCACGAGGTGCTGCCCTTGTTCGACCCGTAGAAGCGCACGATCGTGAAGCCGGTCTCGTTCACGATCCGCACGCGGCGGTCCAGCGCCTGGGCAGGCAGGGCAAGGCCGGCCAGCACGGGGGCTACGGCGGCGGCCAGGGCAAATGCACGAAGTGTCATGTCGAATCCATGGGTTGAAAGGCAGGGGTAACGCCCGAACACTGCTTTGTGATTCCCGGTCACGTAAGCGTCATCTGCGCGCACCCCACGGGTCCGTCGGGACACAAAATTTCAAAACTGGCATAGATCGTATTGCAATCTTGCGCGCAGGAATTTATGCCATGGTGCAGCGCCGCGCGATTCTGCGCCGCGGCACAGCCCAGCAGGAGTGAACCATGGCCCTGGACAGCCAAGCCGCAATCGTGGCCTACGACGCGCCGAAGAAGGATCTTTACGAGATCGGCGAAATGCCCCCCCTGGGCCATGTGCCGGCGCAGATGTATGCCTGGGCCATCCGCCGCGAACGCCACGGCAACCCCGACACCGCCATGCAGGTCGAGGTCGTCGACACCTGGCAGATCGACAGCCACGAGGTGCTGGTCCTGGTGATGGCGGCGGGCGTCAACTACAACGGCGTCTGGGCCTGCCTGGGCCAGCCGATCAGCCCCTTTGACGGGCACAAGCAGCCCTATCACATCGCCGGGTCCGATGCCGCGGGCATCGTCTGGGCCGTGGGCGACAAGGTGAAGCGCTGGAAGGTCGGGGATGAGGTCGTCATCCACTGCAACCAGGACGACGGCGATGATGAGGAATGCAACGGCGGCGACCCGATGTTTTCCCCCAGCCAGCGCATCTGGGGCTATGAGACGCATGACGGCAGCTTTGCCCAGTTCACCCGCGTCCAGGCCCAGCAGCTGATGCCCCGCCCCCGCCATCTGACGTGGGAGGAATCGGCCTGCTACACCCTGACGCTGGCCACCGCCTACCGGATGCTGTTCGGCCACCATCCCCATGACCTGAAGCCCGGCCAGAACGTGCTGGTCTGGGGCGCCTCGGGGGGCCTGGGGTCTTATGCGATCCAGCTGATCAACACCGCCGGCGCCCATGCCATCGGCGTCATCAGCGACGAAGACAAGCGCGACTTCGTCATGGGCCTGGGCGCCAAGGGCGTGATCAACCGCAAGGACTTCAAGTGCTGGGGCCAGCTGCCCCGGGTCAACAGCCCCGAATACAACGACTGGCTGAAAGAGGCGCGCAAGTTCGGCAAGGCGATCTGGGACATCACCGGCAAGGGCGTGAACGTCGACATGGTCTTTGAACACCCGGGCGAGGCGACCTTCCCGGTGTCCAGCCTGGTCTGCAAGAAGGGCGGCATGGTCGTCATCTGCGCCGGCACCAGCGGCTTCAACTGCACCTTCGACGTGCGCTACATGTGGATGCACCAGAAGCGCCTGCAGGGGTCGCATTTCGCGCATCTGAAACAGGCCGCGGCCGCGAACAAGCTGATGTGCGAACGCCGGCTGGACCCCTGCATGTCCGAGGTCTTCCCCTGGGCCGAACTGCCCGTGCCGCACATGAAGATGCTGCAGAACACCCACAAGCCGGGCAACATGTCGGTGCTGATCCAGGCCCCGCGCACCGGGCTGCGCACCTTCGAGGACACGCTGGAAGCCAGCCGCAACCGCTGATCCGGCCGGCCCCGCCGCGTTCCGGCCGGTCCCCCGTGGGGCCGGCCGGTTTCGTTGTTGGCCAGACCGGAACGCTGTGTTGCGGCGATGGCGGATACCCGCGCGCCCCGCCGGCCGCTAGGGTTAGGGGGCGCTTCACTAAGGCCCGCCATGCGCCACGCCTGGATCTTCGATGTGCTGACCGACCTGCGGGCCTATGCGCTGGCCAACGGGCTGCCCGCGCTGGCCGCCAAGACCGAGGAAACGCTCGCCGTCGCCCGGGCCGAGATCGCGGCCCAGGACACGCCCGACGAGCCGCCCCCCGGCGGCCTGCCCCCCGCGGGCAGGGCGCATTAGCCTTTTCCGCCCCGCCCGGCTGGGCTAGGGTCGCGACCATGGCGACGACCCTTCCCAGCCTTTCCGAAGACCAGGCCGAGGCCTGGGACCGCGTGGCCCAGCAGCTGCACGGGATGGGCGTCGACCTCGCCCGCGGCACGCTGGAACCCGCCGCCGAGGGCAAGTCGACCGTGCTGGCCGTGCTGGGCAAGGCGGGGTCGGGCAAGACGATGCTGCTGGCCAGCCTGACCCGCGCGCTGATCGAGGCGGGGGTCGAGGTCGTCTCGGCCGACTGGGAGGGGCGCCGCCGCAAGGACCGCCGCACCGTGGCCGTGCTGGCCCCCACCAACAAGGCCGCCAGCGTGCTGCGCCTGCGCGGGGTGCCGGCGACGACGATCCACCGCATCCTCTATACCCCCGTCTACGACCCGCAGTATGAAAAGCTGGCCGAATGGCTGGCCGGCCAGGCCGCGCGCCCCCAGGTCGAGGGGATGACCGAAACCGCGCTGGACCGGGCGCGCGCCTTCTATGACCAGGTGCCCTCGATCCCGGGGGCGCTGGCCGCGGCGGGGCTGCGCGGGTCGGACTTCATCCGCGGCTGGAAACGGCGCGAGGAACCGCTGGACATCGGCCTGGTCGACGAAAGCTCGATGCTGGACGACCGCCAGTTCCAGGACCTGCGCGAGATCTTTCCCGCACTGATCCTGTTCGGCGACCCGGCACAGCTGGCCCCCGTGGGCCAGTCGGGCAAGATGGTGTTCGACGATCTGGGCGCGGCGCGCACGCTGACGCTGGGGCGCATCCACCGCCAGGCGGCGGGCAACCCGATCCTGGACCTGGCCCATGCCCTGGCCGAACCCGACCTGCGGTTCGAGGAGTTCGAGCGCCGGGTCGAGGACGCCGCCCGCCGCGACGACCGCGTGGTCGTGGCCCAGCGCGTCGACAGCGACCTGATGGCGCGCAGCCCCGTGCTGGTCTGGCGCAATGTCACCCGGATCCGGCTGATCGCGGCCTTTCGCACGGCCCATGGCGCGCCCGAGGATCAGCTGCTGCCGGGCGAGCCGCTGATCTGCGACGGCATCGAACTGCCGCTGAAGCACCGCAAGAAGCGCATCGACCTCGAGGCGCGCGGCCTGATCAAGGGCGCGCAGGTCATCTACCTGGGCCCCGGCCGGCGCGACGGCTTTGCCCGGCTGCATGTGGTGGGGGCCGACGAACCCCAGGTCAGCGCCGCCGCCATCATCAAGATCGAGAAACCGGATGAGGAAGAGCCCTTCATCCCCGCCGCGGCGCAGATGGGCGCGGCCTTCCTGCATGGCGCGGCGGTCACGATCCACAAGGCGCAGGGGTCGCAATGGCCCGAGGTGCAGGTCTTTGCCACCGACCTGTGGGCCGCGGCCCAGGCCGGCCGGACCGAGGCCGGCCTGCCCTTGTGGAAACGCCTGGCCTATGTGGCCATCACCCGGGCCGAGACGCGGCTTTACTGGGTGGTGCGCAACCGTCTGGCCCGGCCGCAGCGCCCGCTGGGGGTGGACGACCTGCGGCTGACCGCGGCCCCCGGCCGGCTGGAGCTGGCGGGCCAGGACTGACGCGAACCGCGCGCCCCCTGCCCCGCCGCGGGATGCTCAGACCACGCGCTCGACCATCATCTTCTTGATCTCGGCGATCGCCTTGGCCGGGTTCAGCCCCTTGGGGCAGGTCTTGGCGCAGTTCATGATCGTGTGGCAGCGATACAGCTTGAACGGGTCTTCCAGCTGGTCCAGCCGTTCGCCCGTCGCCTCGTCCCGGCTGTCGACGATCCAGCGATAGGCATGCAGCAGCGCGGCCGGGCCCAGATAGCGGTCGCCGTTCCACCAGTAGCTGGGGCACGAGGTCGAGCAGCTGGCGCACATCACGCATTCATACAGGCCGTCCAGCTTCTTGCGGTCCTCGATCGACTGGCGCCATTCCTTGGCGGGGCGGTTGGTCTTGGTTTCCAGCCAGGGCATGATGCTGGCGTGCTGGGCATAGAAATGGGTCAGGTCGGGGATCAGGTCCTTGATCACCGGCATGTGCGGCAGCGGATAGATCTTCACGTCGCCCCTGATCTCGTCCAGACCATAGATGCAGGCCAGCGTGTTGATCCCGTCGATGTTCATCGCGCAGGACCCGCAGATCCCCTCGCGGCAGGACCGCCGGAAGGTCAGCGTCGGGTCGATTTCATTCTTGATCTTGATCAGCGCGTCCAGAACCATCGGCCCGCAGCTGTCCATGTCGACGAAATAGGTGTCGACGCGCGGGTTTTCGCCGTCATCGGGGCTCCAGCGGTAGATCTGGAACTTGCGCAGGTTCCTGGCGCCCTCGGGCTTGGGCCAGGTCTTGCCGGTGCGGATCTTCGAGTTCTTGGGAAGCGTGAACTGGACCATGGGGAGGAACCTTTCCGAAAGTCAGAGAAGCGACAGGTCGCGGGCCTTGTCGAGGATCTGGCGCGCCCGGGCATCGAAACTGTGGGTTTCGGCCATGGCGCGGGCAAAGGCGCGCCGCTGGCTGCGCCGCGCGGCGGGTTCTGCGGCGATCCGGGCGGCGGCCTCGGCCAGGCCCTGGGCGTCCTGCACGACCTCGACCAGGGGGCAAAGTCCTCGGGCAGCGCCTCGACCGGGTCGATGATCACGGGGGCGCCGCAGGCCAGCGCGTCGAACACCCGGTTCGACACGAAGCCGTTCCTGGCCATCATCGGCGTGTGGTCGCACAGCACCGCCAGCGACTGGGCATAGACCCGGCCCAGGTCGGCATTGGCCAGGGTTTCGGCCTGCAGATGCGCCGCCCAGTCCGGCCCCTGCCAGCCCCGACCCCACAGCCGCAGCGTCAGGCCCGCCTGACGCGCCAGGCTGGCCATCGGCCGGTCGGCCCCGCCGAAATGGTTGTTGCCGACAAAGACCAGCTCCTTGCGGCGCGAGGAGGTCACGGGCTTCATCACGCCCGCGTCAAAGGCCTGCAGCAGGACCGACGGCGACAGCCCCGGCACCCGCCGTTGCAGCTTGCGCGCATAGGGGGCCGAGGCCACGAAGACATGGTCATAGTCGATCAGCCGCGCCTGGTCGAAGCGCTTGCCGGGATAGATCAGCCACAACAGAGACGGAATGCCGTCGCGCGGCGGGTGGTGGTCGTGGCCCTGCAGCACCAGGTCCAGCGCATCGTCGGCCGGCGCCGCGGCCCAGTCGGGCAGGATGTCGACGCGCGAGGGCTGGCCCAGCCGGCGAAAGGCGGCGGCCAGGCTGTTGGCGAAATGCCAGTCGCCCCAGCTGTCCCGGACCGCGGCCTCGGGCACGCAGGTCTTGATGGCGATGGTGCCGGTATGCGCCCGGGGCGCCGCGGACCGGCGCGGCCGGTCGTCCACCCGCACCAGCGCCACGTCGCGCGAAAACTGGTCCAGCCCGTGGCTGTCCAGCGTGACCGCGGCATAGCGGGCGACGATCTCGTCATAGCGGTCGCGCAGCACGGTGTTCTGCGGGTCCAGCCCCGTGATCACCACCACGCCGGTGGGCGCCAGGTCCAGCACCTGCACCGTCAGGTCGGGACGGTATTCACGCAGGATCGGGATCAGCTTCCAGACATCGCCCGTCCAGCTGACCGTGCGGGCGCGGTCCCGGTCGCGGTCGGCCACCGCGGCGTCAAAGGGCACGTAGTCGTGCAGCAGCACCGTGCCGTCCGGCTGCATGTGCGGCTCGGTATTCAGGAAATCGCGCAGCAGGTATTCGAACAGGTGCATCCCGTCCAGAAAGGCCAGATCGATCCGCAGGCCCAGCCGGTCCAGCAGCCCGCCGGCAAGGAAGGCGTCGCTGGTGCCCTGGAACAGATGCAGTTCGGGTTTGGCGCCCACCACGTCGCCTTCCAGGCGGAACCGGGGATCGACCGCGATCGACAGGCAGTCGGCATAGGCCAGGCTTGCCCCGCTCTCGGTGCCGATTTCCAGATAGACCCGGGGACGCAGCCGGCGGTGCAGCTGTTCCAGCCAGGGCAGGTAATGCGTGGCGCCCATCTGCGGAAAGCCCGGGGCGGCGCGCAGGCCGACCTCTTGCCGCAGCTTGCGCCGCAGGGTGCGGATCGGGGTGGCGGGGCTCTGCTCAGCCGTCATGGGACACCATGGCCGCACAGGGCAGCCGCGGCGGCTGGCCTGTCAACTGCCAGATGCACCGGTCATAGACCGCGGCCGGGTCGCGCCCGGCCAGATAGTCGGTGCTGACCCCCACGGCCAGGCCCGTCCGGGTGCCGCCCGACCCGACCGACAGGGTGACATCGACCTGCGGCCCCTCGGCCAGGCGGGCGCGGTCCAGGCACTGCGCCTCGGCCATCTCGACCGAGACGGGGCCGCAGGCGACCAGCGCCAGCGCGGCCAGGGGGGGCAGCGCCGCCCTCATGCCGCCACCGGGGGCAGGCCACGGGCCGCGACGCAGTCCTGCGCGGCGGGGCGTGCGGCCAGGGCGCGGATGTTGTCCATGGTCACGGTGCCGGGCCGCACGCCGATGTCGCGGGCGAGTGCCGCGGCCTCGTCATCCGTCGCGGCCTGGACAAGGCAGGTCGCGGCAAGCTCGGACTGGGCGCTGGGATATTGCACGCCCAGCGCATTGGCCACCACATTGCGCGCCGCGGCCCGGGTCACGTCGGTCGCCAGCGCCTGCGGGCTGCAGGCCGTCAGCGCCAGACCGGCCAGGGCCGCGGCGGCGCGCATCAGTAGACCCGCGCCTTGGGCGCGATGCGCTTCAGGTCGATGCCGCCTTCGTCCGGAGGGGTCAGGGGTTCCAGATGCACGGGGCGATAGCCCAGGCGCACCTTGTCGCCCTCGACCCAGGCCAGCGTGTGCTTGCGCCAGTTCACGTCGTCGCGGTTCGGATAATCCTCATGCGCATGGGCGCCGCGGGATTCCTTGCGCGCCTCGGCGCTGACGATGGTGGTCAGCGCGTTGGGCATCAGGTTGGTCAGTTCCAGCGTTTCCATCAGGTCGCTGTTCCAGATCAGGCTGCGGTCGCTGACCTTCAGATCGTCCATCTTGCCGACGATCGCGGTCATCTTTTCCACGCCCTCGGCCAGCGTCTTGTCGGTGCGGAAGACGGCGGCGTCCGACTGCATCGTGCGCTGCATTTCCAGCCGCAGCTCGGCCGTGGGCATGGTGCCGTTGGCATGGCGCAGCGCGTCAAAGCGCGACAGGGCCGCGTCGATGCTGGCCTTGTTCGGGGCCTCGTTCGGTTCGGCCGGGTTCAGGATCTGGCCGGAGCGGATCGCCGCGGCGCGGCCGAACACCACCAGGTCGATCAGGCTGTTCGACCCCAGGCGGTTGGCGCCATGCACGCTGGCGCAGGCCGCCTCGCCCACGGCCATCAGGCCGGGGAAGACGGCATCGGGGTTGTCGGCGGTGGGGGCCAGAACCTCGCCCCAGTAGTTGGTGGGAATGCCGCCCATGTTGTAGTGCACCGTGGGCAGCACCGGGATCGGCTGCCGGGTCACGTCGACGCCGGCGAAGATCTTGGCGCTTTCCGAAATGCCGGGCAGGCGCTCGTGCAGCGTGGCGGGCGGCAGGTGGTTCAGGTGCAGGTAGATGTGATCCTTGCCCTTGCCCACGCCGCGACCTTCGCGGATCTCGATCGTCATGCAGCGGCTGACCACGTCGCGGCTGGCCAGGTCCTTGTAGGTGGGGGCATAGCGTTCCATGAACCGCTCGCCCTCGGAATTGGTCAGATAGCCGCCCTCGCCGCGGGCGCCTTCGGTGATCAGGCAGCCCGAGCCGTAGATGCCCGTCGGGTGGAACTGGACGAACTCCATGTCCTGCAGCGGCAGGCCCGCGCGGGCCACCATGCCGCCACCGTCGCCGGTGCAGGTATGCGCGCTGGTCGCGCTGAAATAGGCGCGGCCATAGCCGCCGGTCGCCAGCACCACCATCTTGGCCGAAAACACATGGATCGTGCCATCGTCCAGTTTCCAGGCCACCACGCCGGTGCAGCGGCCGTCTTCGGACATGATCAGGTCGATGGCGAAATATTCGATGAAGAACTCGGCATTGTTCTTCAGGCTCTGACCATAGAGCGTGTGCAGGATCGCGTGGCCCGTGCGGTCGGCCGCGGCGCAGGTGCGCTGGACGGGCGGGCCTTCGCCGAATTCGGTGGTGTGGCCGCCGAAGGGGCGCTGGTAGATGCGCCCGTCCTCGGTCCGGCTGAAGGGCACGCCGTAGTGCTCCAGCTCATAGACCGCCTTGGGCGCCTCGCGCGCCAGGTATTCCATCGCGTCGGTGTCGCCCAGCCAGTCCGACCCCTTGACGGTGTCATACATGTGCCATTGCCAGGTGTCGGGCCCCATGTTGCCCAGGCTGGCAGCGATGCCGCCCTGGGCCGCCACGGTATGCGACCGGGTCGGGAACACCTTGGTCACGCAGGCGGTGCGCAGCCCCTGTTCGGCCATGCCCAGCGTCGCGCGCAGGCCCGAACCGCCGGCCCCCACCACGACCACGTCGTATTCATGCGTCTCGTATGCGTAAGCAGCCATCTGTCGTTCCTTCACAGCGCCAGCCGGACCAGCGCGAACAGCCCCGTGGCCATGCAGGCATAGCTCAGGCAGATCACCCCGATGATCAGCGCCTTGCGCATGGTTCCGTGGGCATAATCCTCGATCATCACCTGCGCGCCGTTCTTGAAGTGGCTGAAGCCCACGACGATCGTCAGCGCCGCCACGATGGCCGGGAAGGGCCGGGCGAAATGCGCGACGACGGCGGCGTGATCCTCGCCCACCACGGGGCCGAAGGTGAAGACGAACAGCGGCACCAGAATGGCCAGCGCCACGCTGGACACCTGCATGTTCCAGAAATGCTCGGTCCCCGTCTTGGCAGAGCCAAGGCCCGAGGCGCGCTTGCGGTCGGTCAGAAACGCCATGGGAACCCCCGATTACAGGATGACGACGGTGATCAGCGTCAGCACGACCGACCCGCCGATGCAGGCCCAGCCCAGCCGTTCCGCCGTGGGAATGTCGAGCCCGCGGCCCGAGTCGTAGTAGAGGTGCCGCAGCCCGGCCAGCATGTGATACCAGATCGCCCAGATCGAGCCGAGGAACACCAGCTTGCCGAACCAGCCCGTGACCACGGCATCGGCCACGGCGAAGTAGTCCGCGTCATAGCTGGCGGCCAGCAGCCACCAGACCACCAGGATGCTGGCCAGGATCAGCGCATTGCCGGTGATCCGCGTCAGGATCGAGGTGATCGACGTCAGCTGCGGGCGATAGATCTGCAGATGCGGCGACAGCGGGCGATTGCCCCGGTTCACGTCGGCCATGGCTCGGCTCCCTTGGTCTGGCCCGCCTGGGCGGGTTGGCCGCCTGCCGGACTTGCTTGCTTGGTGCGTGATGCATAGCGCATTTTTCCGGCAAGTCACGCCTTGCCCACCGTGCAGACGCAGCAACGGGCCGGAAAAATGCACCTTGTGATCACGTATTTTTCCGCCGTGATCACAGTTAGCGCGAACGGATCAGACCGGCATCAGTGCCCAGTAGTCCAGATCCAGCAGAACATCCGGCAGATACCTGCCCGAGTCGTCCTTGTAGGCGAAGGGCACCGCGCCCTGCCGCACCGCCACCAGCCGCAGCCGGATCGCCCCCACGCCGGGGGCGCCGGTTTCGGCCTTGTCCAGCACCTCGGACCAGGCGCGCAGGGTATCGCCCGCGAAACAGGGGTTGGCATGGCTGCCCGCGTTGATCGCCACGATCATGGCCGCATTGGCCAGCCCGTTGAACGACAGCGCGCGCGCCAGGCTGATGACATGGCCGCCATAGATCAGCCGGCGGCCATCCTCGCGGAAGGTGGCGTCGAAATGCACCTTGGCGGTGTTCTGCCACAGGCGGGTGGCCAGCATGTGCTCGGCCTCCTCGATGGTGACGGCGTCGACATGGTCGATGCGTTCGCCCACGGCATAGTCGCCCCAGCGGTGCGGCTCGCCCGACAGGGCCAGGTCGTAGCGGTCGAAGCTCAGCCCATGCGGCACGACCAGTGCCTCGGGCAGGACGGCGGGGGCCAGCTGCGGCACCACGGCAAAGGGCGCGGGCGCGTCCAGCCGGTTCTTGCGCACCATGACCCAGCGGACATAGTCCAGCACCGTCTCGCCCCGCTGGTTCAGGCCGCGGGTGCGCACCCAGACCACGCCGGACTTGCCGTTCGAGGTTTCCTTCAGCCCGATGACGGTCGATTCCGACCGCAGCGTGTCGCCCGGAAAGACCGGCGCCAGGAACCGCCCCTCGGCATAGCCCAGGTTCGCCACCGCGTTCAGGCTGATGTCCGGCACCGTCTTGCCGAACACGGTGTGAAAGGCGATCAGATCGTCCAGCGGCGCCGCGGGAAAGCCGCAGCTGCGCGCGAATTCGTCGGACGAATGCAGCGCATGCCGCGCGGGGTAGAGCGCGTGATAGAGCGCCCGTTCCCCCCCCGACAGGGTGCGCGGCACCGCATGGACGATGGTTTCGCCCAGACGGTAATCCTCGAAGAACCGGCCCGGATTGGTCTTCATCAATGATCCCCCAGCCGGGTTTCGGGGCTGTAGGTGCCCGGCGCGTCCTTGACCACCGCCTGGCCGCAGCGCATCACCCCGCGCGCCGCGTCATAGGCGTAGCTGGGGGCGCCATGCAGCTGCCAGCCCTTGTTCAGGGCCGCCGTCACCTTGTGGCAGAAGGCCTGCGTGTCGTCTTCGGTCAGAAAGCGGTAGAGTTTCATCTTACCCCCAGGGCGTCACGCCCAGCCAGTAGTGGATGCCCATCACCGCGCCCGTGATCACTAGCGTGCCGACCAGGGCCTTGACCTCGGCCGCGGGGCCGGCGGGCGCGGGCCGCGTCCAGGCGGGCTGGGCGCGGTTGATCAGGATGACGCTGGCCACGGCCCAGGCCAGCAGCCCGCCGAACAGCAGGATCGAGGCCAGATCGCCGTTGACCAGCAGATGCGCCACCGCCCAGGTCTTGAACCCGGTCAGCTGCGGATGGCGCACCACCCGCGTGATCCGCGTCCTCAGCCCCGAGGCCGCGTAGAAATAGAACGCCAGCAGCATCAGCAGGTTGTTCAGATGCGTCAGGAACGCGGGCGGGGTCCAGACGGCGATGTACTCGGCCCCGCGATAGCCCAGCACCATCAGCACGACCGAGGCCAGGATCGCCGCCGTGGCGATCCCCCGGCCGGCATTGCCCAGTGCTTCGCGGCGGGCGGGCGCCAGCCGCTTGAACAGATGGGCCGCGGCCCATAGCGCAAGTCCCAGGATCAGCAGTGTCATGCGGCGGGCCCCTTCCGGCTGGCGTTACGCAGTCAGTGCGGCGATCGCCTGCGCCTTGGCCAGCGTCGCCTGCGCCGTCACGATATGCAGGTTTTCGACGATCCTGCCATCCACCACGGCGACGCCCTGGCCTGCGGCCTGCGCCTCGGCAAAGGCGGCGATCTGGCGGCGGGCCAGGTCGATCTCGGCCTCGGTGGGCGCAAAGGCGGCGTTGGCGATGTCGATCTGCGCCGGGTGGATCAGCGTCTTGCCGTCAAAGCCCAGGTCGCGGCCCTGTTCGCATTCGGCGCGCAGCCCGTCTTCGTCCTTGAAGGCGTTGTAGACCCCGTCGACGATCACCCGGCCATGCGCGCGTGCGGCCAGCAGGCACAGCCCCAGCCCCGCCTGCAGCGCCAGCCGGTCGGGCCGCGGGCGGCTGCCCAGTTCCTTGGCCAGGTCGTTGGTGCCCATCACCAGGCCCGCCAGCCGCGGATGGGCCGCGATCTCGGCCGCGTTCAGCATGCCCAGCGCGGTTTCCATCATCGCCCACAGCGGCACGCCGGCGATGCGGTCGGCCACGGCCTGGACATCGGCCGCGCGGCTGACCTTGGGGATCAGGATCGCCTCGACCTGGCGGATGGCGGCAAAGGCCGCGATGTCGTCCGCCCCCCACGGCGTGTCCAGCCCATTGATCCGCACGATCCGCGCCCGGCCGCCATAATCGGCCGTGGCCAGCACCTGCGCCAGCAGAGCGCGGGCGGCGGGCTTTTCGTCCGGGGCGACCGCGTCCTCGAGATCGAAGATGATCGCATCGGCGGCCAGATCGCGCGCCTTGTCCAGTGCCCGCTCCTTCGAGCCGGGGATATACAGCACCGAACGGTAGGGGCGCATGAGTCTCTCCTGTCGCAAGAATCTTGCGCGTGCTTGCACCCTGGCGCAGCAATCGGCAAGCAATTTCGTGCCGCAATGCAGAGAATGGCGCCCGGCGCCCGCGGTATTAACCCTTTGGGCAGGGATCGGGCGCAGGCTGGGGGCAGGTGTTCCGCCAACCCGAGGTGCCCGCGATGACCCGTCTGCCGACGCCCGTGCCTGCCCGCCTGGCCAGCCTGATTGCCCTGGCCGCCCCGATCACGCTGACCGCGGCGCCGGTCGCGGCCAATCCCGTGCCCTGCGGCCCGCGCGCCCAGGTGCTGGCCGAACTGACCCAGCGCCATGGCGAGACGCGCCACGGCCTGGGGCTGGCCGGCCCCTCGGCCGTGGTCGAACTCTACGCCGCCGAGAGCGGCAGCTGGACGATCCTGGTGACCCGGCCCGACGGCCTGGCCTGCCTGCTGGCCAGCGGCCAGGGCTGGCAGAGCCTGGCCGAGGCGCTGCCCGCGCTGGGCGACCCGGCCTGAGCCGTCAGCCCGCCAGACCGTCCCAGATCAGCTTGACCGACACCGCCAGCAGCGACCAGGTGACCAGCGCAAAGAGCTGCCGCGCGGGCAGCACCCGCACCAGCCAGACCCCCAGCCAGACCGCCGCCGCCGCCAGCGGCATCAGCGCGGCGGCCAGCGTCAGGTTGGCGGGGTTCAGCTGCCCCAGCGCCCAGTAGGGCGGCAGCTTGATCGCGTTCACGAAGGCAAAGGTCAGCGTCGTGGTGCCGGCATAGACCGCCTTGTCCAGCCGCATTGGCAGCACATAGACCTGATAGGGCGGCGCGCCGGCGTGGCTGACAAAGCTGGTGAAGCCCGTCACCGCGCCCCAGAACAGCCCCGGCACCAGCCGCGGCTGGCGGGGCGGCCCGTCGGGCGCGCGCCGCAGCAGCGTGACCAGCGCAAAGGCCGCCCCGATCGCCCCCACCAGCAGCGTCACCACCCGTTCGGGCGTGACGCTGGCGGCCAGCCAGCCCAGCACCACCCCCGCCGTCATGCCGGGGATCAGGATGGCCAGCACCCGCCCGTCCCAGGCGCGGCGATAGGCGATGACGCCAAAGACGTCCGAGGCGACATAAATCGGCAGCAACAGCCCCGCCGCCTGCACCGGCGGGATCACCAGCGACAGCAGCGGGACCGACAGCATGCCCACCATGGGCAGCCCGCCCTTGGCCATGCCCACCAGCAC
>JACXUX010000247.1 GCA_014763725.1 Rhodobacterales bacterium | reverse complement strand
CACAACCTGACCGTTCCGTCGGCTCAGGCCCTGATCTCGCGGAGACGGGGGGCAAAATTGGGTGCCGATCCGGGGTCAATTTTGCGTGCCGGTTGACATCGTCGCGGTGCTGGCGGGGCTGGTGCTGATTTCGGGGATCAACGCGGCCTCGTTCAGTCTGCGCGGCCTGGCGGGCGATGCGATGTTCCTGCTCGCGGGCAGTTTCTGGTCGGGCTTCGGCATCCTGTTGCGCAAGCACCGGCTGGACCCGCTTCTGGCCAGCGCGGTGATCGCGGTCTCGGCACTGATCACCTTCCTGCCGGTCTATCTGTGGCAGACGGGCGGCGCGGGCCTTTTGGCGCGGGCCCCGCGCGTGCTGCTGATCGAGGCGCTGGTGCAGGGTATCGTGGCCGGCATCGGCACGCTGCTCAGCTATGCCGCCATGGTGCGCCTCCTGGGCCCGGCCCGTGCGGCGATCTTTCCGGCGCTCGCCCCGGGCCTGGCCGCGCTGCTGGCCTGGCCGGTGCTGGGCCTGGTGCCGGGGCCGATGGAGGTGCTGGGCCTCTCCACGGTCATCGCCGGCCTCGTCTGGGCGGTGACAGGCCAGCGCCGCGCCTGAGCATGGCGCGCAGTTCATGCGCCAGCCGCATGAATATAATCCGGACGCAGCAAATTATCAGCTCCCGACGCAGGTGCCATTCTGACCCCATCGGACCAAGCGCCGCGCCATTCACCGACAGACACCCTTGCCCCCAACCCCGAAAGGACACGCCCATGCTGACCGTTTACGCCTTTTCCACCCCAATTCCGTCAAGGTGCCGATCGCGCTGGAGGAACTGGGCCTGCCCTACGACCTGCGCGCCGTCAACATCCGCGCCGGAGAGCAGAAATCCGACGCCTATGTTGCGCTCAATCCGAATGCCAAGGTGCCGCTGCTGGTCGATGGCGATGTCGTGCTGGCGGAATCGGGGGCGATCCTGATCCATCTGGCCGAAAGGACCGGCCGCCTGCTGCCCACCGATGCCCGCGCCCGGGCGCGCGCCTTGGAATGGCTGATGGTGCAGGTCTCGGGCACGGGCCCGGCCTTCGGGCAGTCGGGCTATTGGCAAAAGCTGGCCTCCGATCCCGTGCCCGCCGCCATCGCCCGCTACCAGACCGAATCCGACCGGCTGGCCGACCTGATCGAGGCGCATCTTGGGCGCAACACCTGGTTCGCCGGGCCGGACTATTCCATCGCCGACATCGCCCATTTTGGCTGGTTCTGGCGGCGGGACTTCGCCGGGGTCAGCCTGGACGCCCGCCCCAACCTGGCCCGCTGGTATGCCGCGATGGAGGCCCGGCCGGCCGTCGCGCGCGGCGTCGCCGCAACCCTGGCCCTTGCCACCCCCAAGACCGCGTAACGGAGACCGCCATGACGGCCCCTCACAAGATCGCCCCGCACAAGATCGCCATCGTCATCTACAACAACATCACGACCGAGGCGAAATCGCCCGCCTACCGCGCCCTTGGCTTTGCCGCCGAACTGCTGGCGGCGGGCGATGACGTGGCGCTCGTCTTTGACGGTGGCGGCACCGTGACGCTGGCCGAGGTGATCCGACCGGACAGCGACCTGCACCGCGCCTGGGCGCGCGCCGCCCCCGCGCTGCGCGGCGCCTGCGACTAGTGCGCCAAGGCTTACGGCGTGCGCGATGCGCTGGTCGCGGCGGGCCTGCCGCTGCCGCGCGACGATCACGGTCACGCCAGCCTGCGCGCGCTGCTGGACGAAGGGCGCCAGATCGTCACCTTCTGACGGCCCCGTGCCGAACATGTGCCCTGCCCCTTGCGGGGGCCGGGCAAAACCCGAGCTCAGCCTGCCGTTGCCCCTGCGGCAAGGCCGCGCAACGCCGTCGCCGTCGCGTCGTCGCCTGGAAAGAACAGTTCGACCCGGAATGCGTCGAGTGTGACGTCCTCCGCCGTGCCGAACGCAGCGATGGTGGCAAAGAGGACCAGACGCGCCCCTCCGGCCCGGATCACCGTGGGAATGACCGGAGCCCCCGGAGAAACATCGGCGCCGGCCGCCGCCAGCCGTTCCGCCGCCCGGTCGAGTTCGGCGACGCCGCCCTGCGCCGCGCTTTCGGTGCGCAGCCTCCGGGCCGCATGGGCGGCGACCTGCGGCCAGTTCTCGACCGCCGTCGGCAAAGCCTCGGACAGCATCATATCGAGGATGGACCCGCCGACACCAACCCCGAAGGCCCCGAACAGCGCCCGCGCCGGCGCGTTGAGGTCGGTCACGCGCCACAGCCGGTCAATGGCGATCCCCGGCCAGGGCGCATGCCGGTCGAGCATATGCGCCACCGCCGCCCGGATCGGCGCCATGGCCGCGTCATCCCAGGCCCGGGCCGGATAACGCGGTGCGAACCCCGCCTGCACGAGGAAATGATTGCGCTCGGCCAGCGGCAGGTCGAGCGCCTCTGCCAGCCGCAGGACCATGGCCGCCGAAGTCCCGCGCCATGAGGCGCTGACCCAGCAGTTTGATAGAATGCATCCATTCGCCGGGAAAACAGTCCACCGGACTGTTTTCTTGTCCGGCTCATATCTCGACGCGGCTTCGGCGGTGGTAACCGCTCCATCGTCGCCACAGGGTAACCGTCCGGTCTGACCGCTATCGGTTCCAGCGCCATGGCAGCAGGTCGTCGACCTTTGTGATCTTGTAGTCCGGGATGCGGGCGAGGGTGTCGGCGAGCCAAGCGTTGGGATCGACGGCATTGAGCTTTGCGGTCTCGATCAGGGTGTAGGCGATGGCGGCTGTCTTGCCGCCTGCCTCGGAGCCGAGGAAGAGGTAGTTCTTCCGCCCGAGGGCGATTGCGCGCATGCCGCGTTCGGCGGCGTTGTTGTCCAATTCCAGGCTCCCCCGGCTCGCCGTCGCGCAGGATCAGGAGGCCAGAAGCGGGGACACGTTCGGGCAGAACGTCACCGCGCAGGGCGGTGGCGGGCAACGCCGAAAGCCGCGCGTGCAGCGCGGCGAGGATGGTCTCGCGGGGCGTGGGCATTGCTGTGCTCGGGCCGTTCTTGTCAAATTAATGCCTGGAGGCTATATAGCTTCCAAGACATGAGGATCGCATGCCGTGGACCGTCTCGTTTGCCGAGGAGTTCGAACCGGAGTTCGACGCACTCCCACGGGAGGTTCAGGACGCGATCCTGGCCCGAGCGCTTCTTCCGGAACGCGAGGGGCCGACACTCGGACGACCGCATGCCGACACCCTGACCGGGTCGAAGCATGCGAACATGAAGGAACTGCGCTGCATCGCCGCCGATGGCGTATGGCGCATCGCCTTCGCATTCGATCCCGACCGGCAGGCGATCATGCTCGTCGGCGGGGACAAGTCGGGCGCGAGCGAGAAGCGCTTCTACAAGCAGCTGATCGCGCGGGCCGATGAGCGGTTCGACCGCCATCTGGCGAAACGGAAAGGATGAGGACCATGGCACGGACCCTGAAGGACAAGCTGGCCACGCTCGATGCGGCCCGTCGCGCGGGCATCGAGGCCGAGGCCGACCGGCTCCACACCGAATATCTGACCCTGCAGGAGCTGCGAAAAGCCAAGGAGCTGACGCAGGTGCAGCTGGCCGAAGCCCTCGGCATCCAGCAGGCGACAGTCGCGAAGTACGAGCGCCAGAGCGATCTGCTACTTTCCACCCTGTCAAGCTATGTGCGCGCGATGGGCGGCTCGCTCAAGCTGATGGTCGAGTTTCCCGGCAAGGCGCCGGTCGCCATCGAAGGGCTGGGCGAGACCGAGGAGCCGCGCCGTCGCCGTCGTGCCGCGCGCGACGACGGGCGCACCGCAGCGCGCGCGTGATCATCCGGTTCGCCCCTCCACCCAGTTCGCCACGATCAGCCCCGGCACGGCGACGTGCGCCCGCTCGGCATCGCGCGCGAGGTCGAGCCGCTTCGGCAGCTTGACCTGTGGCACCAGCAGAAAGATTGGCGCGGTTACGAGGCCCCTACCGGTCTTCGACCGTGACGCCGCGGCCCGGCCCTTCGTGTTCAGCCGCCCCTCTGCCACCAGCAGGCTCGGCCCGCGGCGACGATAGACGAAGCGGAGCCGCAGCCCCCGGCGGCGCTCCCATTCGCCGGGGGTAATGCGGCCGCCGCGGGTGGATTTGCCCGCCGCGGGCAGCGGGATCGCGAGCCAGAAGTTATCCGTCTTGGTCAAGGGGCGGTCTTGGCCCATGTTCGGTCATCCCTGATGGCTCTGTTGCACAAATCCCGCGAGGGATTCATCTTGTGAATCCAGCGTGGTAGCTGGGGTGCATGAGCAGATCCACACCCACGACCTACAAGACCAGG
>JACXUX010000029.1 GCA_014763725.1 Rhodobacterales bacterium | reverse complement strand
CCCCATGACCGACGCCCCCCAGCCCGCCGTCATCCTTGTCCGGCCCCAGATGGGCGAAAACATCGGCGCCGCCGCGCGCGCGATGCTGAACTTCGGCCTGACGCGGATGCGGATCGTGGCCCCGCGCGACGGCTGGCCCAATCCGCGCGCGGTCGCCATGGCCAGCGGGGCGGGGCGCGTGCTGGACCAGGCGGGCCTGTTTCCCGATGTCCCCGCGGCCATCGCCGATTGCGCCGTGGTCTATGCCACCACCGCGCGGCCCCGCGACCTGACGCGCCGCGTGCTGACGCCCGAGGCCGCGATGGCCGAGGCGCGCGCGCTGACCGCGGCGGGCAAGCGCGTGGGCCTGATGTTCGGCCCCGAACGCACGGGGCTGGAAAACGACGACCTGATCCCCGCCAGCGCCATCGTCACCGTGCCGGTGAACCCCGACCATCCGTCGCTGAACCTGGCGCAATGCGTGCTGCTGCTGGCCTATGAATGGCACCGGCAGGGCGATTCCACCCCGCCGCAGGTGCTGGCCCTGGCCGGCGCCGATCTGGCCACGCGCGAGGAAATCGCCCGCCTGACCGAACATTTCGAGGACCGGCTGGACGCCGCGGGCTTCTTCTTTCCGCCGGAAAAGGCGCCGCTGATGCGCCAGTCGGTGCGCAACCTGTGGGCGCGGCTGGACCTGACCCGGCCCGAGGTTCAGACCCTGCACGGCATGCTGCGCCAGATCGCCTGGAAGCTGCAGCGCCAGGACGGTGAATGACCCCGCCCGGGGCGGGGCGCGCGGGACACCGGGCCGCAGGGCCTTGAAGCGCGCGGGGGGTGAGCCTACCCTCCGCCCCGCAAGATGAAGGGGGGCGCGCATGTCCGGCAAACGCAGCATCTTTCAAGAGGTCGAGGGCCCCGGGGCCGCCCCCGCGATCCGGCCCGGCGCGATCGACCGTGGCACCGGCGGGGCGCGCGGCGCGATCCGGCTGTGGCTGGCGCTGCTGTTCGCGCTGGTCGTCGCCATGATCGCGGTGGGCGGCATGACGCGGCTGACCGACAGCGGGCTGTCGATCACCGAATGGCGCCCCGTGACCGGGGCCCTGCCGCCGATGACGGATGCCGACTGGCAGACCGAATTCGACAAGTATCGTGCGATCCCCGAATACCAGTTGCAGAACAAGGGGATGAGCCTTGAAGCCTTCAAGGTCATCTACTGGTGGGAATGGGGTCACCGCCAGCTGGGCCGGGTGATCGGCCTGGTCTGGGCGGTGGGCTTCCTGGGCTTCCTTGCGGCGCGGCGGATCCCGGCGGGCTGGACCGGGCGGCTGCTGCTGCTGGGCGCGCTGGGCGGCACGCAGGGGGCGATCGGCTGGTGGATGGTGTCGTCCGGCCTGACGGGGGACCGGGTCGACGTGGCCTCCTACCGGCTGGCCACGCATCTGGGTCTGGCCTTCGTGATCCTGGGGCTGATCGCCTGGTACATGTTCCAGCTGGGCCGCAGCGCGACCGACCTGATGCAGGCCCGCCGCGGGCGCGAGGGCAAGCTGTTTTCCATGTCCACCGGGCTGATGCACCTGGCCTTTGTCCAGATCCTGCTGGGCGCGCTTGTGGCGGGCATCGACGCCGGCCGCGGCTTTCCCACCTGGCCCGACATGAACGGGCAGTTCTTCCCGGCCGACGCCTTTTATGTGCCGGGCCGCCCAGCCTGGGCTGCCTTCTTCGAAAACCCGGGCCTTGTGCAGTTCATGCACCGGATGTCGGGCTATGCGCTGTTCGCCTTTGGCCTCGTCGTGTGGTTGCGCGGGCGGCGGTCGGCGCATCTGGCCACGCGGCGCGCCTTTGACTGGATGGCGGTGATGATGTTCGGCCAGGTCGTGCTGGGCATCGGCGCGGTGCTGACGGCGGCGCAGCTGCATGTGGCGATCAGCCATCAGGTCGGCGCCGTGATGCTGTGGGTGCTGATCCTGCGGGCGCGGCACATGGCGCAATACCCCCTGGCGGGGTCGATCCGGAAGGGAACGGCATGACACCGAACACCACCGCCTATGCCCAGCTGATGGCCTTTCAGCGCCAGACCGAGGCGCTGGCCCAGATCGCGGGCCGCCTGGGCTGGGACCAGGAAACCATGATGCCCCGCGGCGCGGCCGAACAAAGGTCCGAGGAGATGGGCGCGATCGAGGGCGTGCTGCATGCCCGCCGGTCCGACCCGCGCATCGCCGACTGGCTGGACCAGGCCCTGGCCGAGGATGACGAGGCCGCGGCCCAGCTGCGGCTGATCCGCCGCGCCCATGCGCGGGCGACCCGCGTGCCCGCCGATCTGGCGCAGGAGCTGGCGCGGCTGACCTCGATGTCCCAGGGCATCTGGGCCGAGGCGCGCGCGGCCGACGACGTGGCGGCCTTCCTGCCCACGCTGGACCAGGTCATCCGGCTGAAGCGGGACGAGGCCGCGGCCCTGGCCCAGGGCGGCGATCTCTATGATGCGCTGCTGGACGACTACGAACCGGGCGCCACGGCGGCCGGCCTCGCGGCGATGTTCGGCCGGCTGCGGCCGCGGCTGGTGGCGCTGCGCGAGGCGATCCTGGATGCCCCCCGCCAGCCCGCGGCGCTGACCGGCAGCTTCGGCACCGAGGCGCAGCTGCGTCTGGCCCGCCGGCTGGCCACCGCCTTCGGCTATGACTGGAACCGCGGCCGGCTGGATCTGGCGGTGCATCCGTTCAGCTCGGGGTCCGGCAACGATGCGCGCATCACCACCCGGACCAGCGAGACCGATCCCTTCAACTGCTTCTATTCCACGATCCATGAGGTCGGGCATGCCTGCTATGAACTGGGCATCGACCCCGACTATCTGCTGACGCCGCTGGGCGCCGGCGTGTCGATGGGTGTCCACGAAAGCCAGAGCCGGATCTACGAAAACCAGCTGGGCCGCAGCCGCGCCTTTACCGGCTGGATGTTCGGGCGGATGGTCGAAACCTTCGGCCATGCCGGCGCGCCGGATGCCGAGGCCTTCTACTGCGCGGTGAACCGGGTCCATCCCGGCTTCATCCGGACCGAGGCGGACGAGGTCCACTACAATCTGCACGTCCTGATGCGCTTCGATCTGGAACGCGCGCTGATCCGCGGCGATCTGGCGGTCGGCGACCTCGAGGCCGCCTGGAACGACCGTTTCGCCGCCGATTTCGGCCTGGCGGTGGACCGGCCGTCCAACGGCATGCTGCAGGACGTGCACTGGTCGGTGGGCCTGTTCGGCTATTTCCCGACCTACACGCTGGGCAATGTCTATGCCGGCTGCCTGCATCGCGCCCTGCGCGACGCGGTGCCCGATCTGGACGATCACCTGGCCCAGGGCGATGCCACCCCCGCCACCGAATGGCTGCGCGAGAATGTCCAGCGTCACGGCGGCCTGTTCCAGCCGCGCGACCTGATCTCGCGCGCCTGCGGCTTTGCCCCCGACGAGGGGCCGCTGCTCGACTATCTCGAGGCGAAGTTCCGCCCGCTTTACGGGCTGTAAGACCCGCGGCCCCGCGCCGGTCGCGCGCGGGGCCGCAGTCCCCGGTCAGGCGCGCGCCTTCAGCAGGTCGCGGATCTCGGCCAGCAGATCGGCCTCGCTGGGGCCTGCGGGCGCGGCGGGGGCGGGGGCTGCGGCGGCCTCCTTGCGGGCGACCGCGTGCCGGGCGCGGTTGACCGCCTTGACCAGCAGGAACACCACCCAAGCGATGATCAGGAAGTTGATCACCGCCATCAGGAAGGCGCCATAGGCGAAGACCGCCGCCCCGCTGTCGCGCGCAGTCTGCAGGCTGGCGCCTCCGGGGACTTCGCCCGACAGCACCAGATACAGGTTCGAAAAGTCGATGCCGCCGATGATCAGCCCGATGATCGGGTTGATCAGGTCGGTCACGATCGAATTCACGATCGCGGTGAAGGCCGCGCCGATGATGATTCCCACGGCAAGGTCCAGCACATTGCCGCGCGCGATGAATGTCTTGAATTCGGTCAGCATGTCATTCGGTTCCCGGGTTGCGGGCAGGGCTGCCCGATGCGGTCCGGCCGGCGCCAGGACCCGCGGCGCAGTATGGCATGCCCCGCCCCGGCCGATCACGCGGAATTGCGCCGCCCCGCCGCGGGTCTGCGCGCATGGCGTGGCTGTTGATCCGCCCCGGGCCGGGCGATAATCCTGTGTCGACAGGATGTGTGCTGCTGAAAGGGTCGCCAGCATGACGGACGCCGCCGAAGACGCCCTGCCGGAACGCAAGCGCGGGTCCGGCGTCAAGCTTGTCTACGAAATGCTGCGGGATGAGATCCTGACCCTGGCGCTGCCGCCCGGCAAGCCGATCGACGAGGTGCATCTGGCCGAACGCTTCGGCATGTCGCGCACCCCGATCCGCGAGGCGCTGGTGCGGCTGGCGGGCGAGGGCCTGGTCGAGACGCTGCCCAACCGGTCGGCCATCGTGGCCAATATCGACGTGCTGAACCTGTATACCTATTTCGACGCGATCACGCTGATGTATCGCGTGACCACGCGGCTGGCCGGCCAGTATCACCGCCCCGAGGATCTGGTGACGATCCGCGCCCGTCAGGCCGATTACCTGCGCGCGGTGGCCGCCCAGGACCCGCTGGCGATGATCGCGGTCAACCGCGAGTTCCACGCCGCCATCGCCGAGGCCGGGCGCAACCCCTATTTCACCACGCTGACCCTGCGCCTGCTGGACGAAGGCCGGCGCATCCTGCGGCTTTACTACCAGTCCTTCAACGACCGCCTGCCGCAGGAATATTCCGACGAGCACGAGGCGATCATCGCCGCCATCGCTGCCCGCGACCTGGACCTGTGCGACCGGCTGGCGCGCGCCCACGCCGACCAGATCGTGCGCCAGATCCAGAAGTTCTTCGGCCGCGACCAGCGGCTCGACATCGCGCTGTGACGCCGCCGCGGATTGTTGTCGACAAAAGAAATGCAAACCTGTCATGGTTGGGCGAAGCAAGGGCCCCGGCGCGGGCACGACCGCCGCCGACCCGCAGCCCAAGGAGGTTGAGATGGATACCGCGATTTTCACCGGCGTCATTCCCGCGCTGATGACGCCCTGCACGGCGGATCGCACCCCCGATTTCGACGCGCTGGTGCGCAAGGCGCAGGACCTGCTGGCCGCCGGCATGTCGGCCGTCGTCTATTGCGGGTCGATGGGGGACTGGCCGCTGCTGACCGATGCCCAGCGGATGGAGGGCGTCGAACGCCTGGTCGGCGCCAGGGTTCCGGTAATCGTGGGCACCGGGGCGGTGAATTCGGCCAGTGCCGTGGCGCTGGCGGATCACGCGCAAAGGGTGGGGGCCGCGGGGCTGATGGTGATCCCGCGCGTGCTGTCGCGCGGCACCTCGCCCGTGGCGCAGCGGCACCATTTCAAGGCGATCCTGTCGGCCGCCCCCGGCTTGCCTGCGGTGATCTACAACAGCCCCTATTACGGGTTCGAAACCAGGGCCGACCTGTTCTTCGCCCTGCGCGCCGAACACCCGAACCTGGTCGGGTTCAAGGAATTCGGCGGTGCCCGGGCGATGACCTATGCCGCCGAACACATCACCAGCGCCGATGACAGCGTGGTGCTGATGGCCGGTGTCGATACCGGGGTCTATCACGGCTATGTCAAATGCGGCGCGACCGGCACGATCACCGGCATCGGCAACGTCCTGCCGAAAGAGGTGCTGCACCTGGTCGCCCTGTCGCGCGCCGCGGCCGCCGGCGATGTCGAGGCCCGCCAGCGCGCCCAGGAACTGGATGAGGCGCTGGCCGTGCTGTCGTCCTGGGACGAGGGCTGCGATCTGGTCCTGTATTACAAGTATCTGATGGTGCTGCAGGGCAACCCGGAATACGCGCTGCACTTCAACCCGACCGACGCGCTGACCCCCAGCCAGCGGGTCTGGGCCGAAACCCAGCTTGCCCAGTTCAAGACCTGGTATGCGGCCTGGTCCACCCAGTCCGGCGCGGTGCAGACCCATCGGGTCTGAGGCGCCCGGGCCGCCGCGGGGGCGGGCCCATGGCCCGCCCGGCGATCGAACGGAAAGGAGAGGCCGATGCCCTATACCCCCCACGGGCTGCATCTGATCGCAGGCGACCGGGTCGCCGGTCCCGGCACCTTCCTGTCGGAGCCTGTCGACGGGCCCGCCCATGCCTTTGCGGTCGGGACAGAGGATCTGGTCGACCGCGCCGCCCGCGCGGCGGAACAGGCGTTCTGGACCTTTGGCTGGACCAGCCGGCAGGACCGCGCGGCCCTGCTGCGCGCCATCGCCGACCGGATCGAGGCGCGGGCCGCGGCGATCACCCGGATCGGCTGTGCCGAGACCGGCCTGCCGCCCGCGCGCCTGAACGGCGAACGCGGCCGCACCACGGGCCAGCTGCGCCTGTTCGCCGATCACATCCTGGCCGGCGACTATCTGGACCGCCGGCACGACCCCGCCCTGCCGGACCGCCAGCCTGTGCCGCGGCCCGACATCCGGCTGATCCAGCGGCCCGTGGGTCCGGTGGCGGTGTTCGGGGCGTCGAACTTCCCGCTGGCCTTTTCCACCGCGGGCGGGGACACGGCCGCGGCGCTGGCGGCGGGCTGTCCTGTGGTGGTCAAGGGCCATTCCGCCCATCCCGGCACGGCTGAAATCGTGGCCGAGGCGATTGCCGAGGCCATCACGGCCTGCGGGCTGCCCCCCGGTGTCTTCAGCCTGATCCAGGGCGGCAACCGCCGCGTGGGCGAGGCGCTGGTGACCCATCCGCTGATCCGGGCCGTGGGCTTCACCGGGTCGCTGGCCGGTGGGCGGGCGCTGTTCGACCTGTGCGCCGCCCGGCCCGATCCGATCCCCTTCTTTGGCGAGCTGGGTTCGGTCAACCCGATGTTCCTGCTGCCTTCCGCCATGGCCGCGCGCGGGGCGCAGATCGCTCAGGGCTGGTCCGCCAGCCTGACGCTGGGGGCGGGTCAGTTCTGCACCAACCCCGGCATCGCCGTCGTGCTGGCCGATCAGGCCCAGGCCCTGGCCCAGGCGACGGTGGCCGCGCTGCAGGCCGTGGGGGCGCAGGCCATGCTGACCGAGGGGATCGCCCGGGCCTATGTCCAGGGCCGCGACCGGATCGCCGGCGCGCGCGGGGTGCAGTCGCTGCTGACCCAGGTCTGCGACCGCCGCCAGGCCACGGCGCAGCTGTTCCAGGTCGCGGGCCGCGACTGGCTGGCCGATCACGCGCTGGGCGAAGAGGTCTTCGCCCCCTGGGCCTGATCGTGGCGGCCAAGGATGCCGACCGGATGCTGGCCATCGCCCACAGCCTGCAGGGCCAGCTGACCGCCACGCTGCATCTGGAGGCCGACGACACGGCGCTGGCGCGCCGGCTGATGCCGGTGCTGGAACGCAAGGCCGGGCGCGTGCTGGCCAACGGCTATCCCACGGGGGTCGAGGTCTGCGATGCCATGGTCCATGGCGGGCCCTATCCGGCCAGCACGAACTTTGGCGCGACCTCGGTCGGCACGATGTCGATCCGCCGCTTCCTGCGGCCGGTCAGCTATCAGAACATGCCCGACGCATTGCTGCCCGCGGACCTGACCGGATGACGGGCGGCCCCGCCGCAGATCGCTCCGCGCTGGATACTATCTGTATACTTATTGTATTTGTTCGGTTGATTTGCGGGGCGGCGAGTGGGATAGTTGCCGAAAACAGGGTCAAGACCAACCAGACAGGGAGACTGACAGGAAGACTTCGGTTCTTGCGGCTGGCGTGCTGGCCGTGACCGCTTTCGCAATGCCGGCCCGGGCCGACAAGCTGGACGAGATCATCGGCTCGGGCATTCTGCGCTGCGCGGTGGTGCTGGACTTCCCGCCGATGGGGTCGCGCGACGCCAGCAACACGCCGATCGGCTTTGACGTCGACTATTGCAACGATCTGGCCGCCGCGCTGGGCGTGACCGCCGAGATCGTCGAGACCACCTTCCCCGAACGCATCCCCGCGCTGATGTCGGGCCGGGTCGACGTGGCCGTCGCCTCGACCTCGGACACGCTGGAACGCGCCAAGACCGTGGGCTTCACGATCCCCTGTTACTCGTTCGAAAACGCGCTCGTGGCCAACGACAAGGTCGCCATGGCGACGTGGGCGGACATGAAGGGAAAGACCGTCGGCGCCACCGCCGGCACCTATGAGGCGATCTGGCTGGAAGGCAAGGTCAAGGAATGGGGCGCGGGCGAGTTCCGCCCCTACCAGAGCCAGGCCGACGTCTTCCTGGCGCTGAGCCAGGGCCAGATCGACGCCACCGTGGCCACCGTCGAGGTGTCCGAGGCCAACGTGAAATCGGGCAACTTCCCGGGCATCCGCATCGTCGACAAGGCGCCCATGGTGCCCGACTATGTGGCGCTGATCACGCTGCGCGAGGAATACGGCCTGATCAACTACATGAACCTGTTCATCAACCAGCAGGTCCGCACCGGCCGCTATGCCGAGCTCTACAAGAAGTGGGTGGGCGACGGCGCGCCCGCCAACCTGACGATCCCGGGCGTCTATCGCTGGGCCTGTTGCCTGCCTGCGGTGCGGGGGTCTGCCCCCGCACCGTTGACGCGTGCATCGACGGGGGCTGGCCATGTTCGACTATACCTTCCGCTGGCACCAGGCGCTCAGGTCGCTTCCGCAGATGCTGGAAGGGGCGCTGGTCACGATGGAAATCGCCCTGCTGTCGATGGCGATCGGTATCGCCATCGCGGTCGCGCTGACGCTGTTCCGGCTGTCGGGGCTGCGCGCGCTGGCGGCCATCGCCACCGTCTGGGTGGAAACCCGCGCAACACACCGGCGCTGTTCCAGATCTACATGGTGCATTTCGGCCTGGGCAGCTTCGGGCTGCACCTGTCGCCCTATCTGTCGCTGCTGATCGGCATCGCCTTCAACAATGCGGGCTATCCGGCGGAAAACTTCCGCGGCGCGCTGAAGGCCATTCCCGAAACCCGGACCCGCGCGGCGCGGTCGCTGGGGATGACGCCGATCCGGGCCTTTCGCCATGGGATCATGCCGCAGATGCTGCGCATTTCCTTCCTGCCCATGACCAACCAGATGGTCTGGGCGATCCTGATGACCTCGCTGGGCGCGGTGGTCGCCATGAACACCGACCTTTACGGCGTGACCGGCGACCTGAACGCCCGCACCTTCCGCACCTTCGAGCTGTTCGCCATCGCCGCGGTGATCTTCTACCTGATCACCAAGGCGATCACCCTGTCGGCGCGCCTGCTGGCGGCCCGGCTGTTCCGGTATCAGGGGGATGGCCATGTTCGACACCGCGCTGACCGCGAACGACCTGATCCTGCTGGCCCGTGGGGCGGGGATGACGCTGGTCGTCACCGCGATCTCGGTCTTCTTCGGCACGATCCTGGGCATCGTCTTCGGGGTGTTGCGCTATCAGGTGGGGCCGTGGTGGGCGGCACCGATGACCTTCGTGCTGGACATCTTCCGGTCGATCCCGCTGCTGATCCAGCTGGTGCTGGCCAATGCCTTTGTCACCACGGTGCTGGGCTGGCGGGTGTCGGGCTTTTCGGTCGCCTGCGGGGTGCTGTCGCTGTATACCGCGGCCTATTGTTCGGAAATCGTGCGCGGCGGGATCGAGGCCGTGCCCCAGACCCTGCGCCGCGCCGCCCGGTCGCTGGGCATGACCTGGGGCCAGGACATGCGCCACATCGCGCTGCCGCTGGCCACCCGCGTGGCGCTGCCGTCCTGGATCGGGCTGGCGCTGGGGGTGATGAAGGATTCGGCGCTGGTCTACATCGTCCAGGTGGTGGAACTGCTGAAATCCACCCAGATCCTGATCACCCGCCTGCAGGAGCCGCTGTTCCTGCTGATGATCTGCGGCCTGTTCTACTTCGTCATCTCCTTCCCGATCGCCCGGCTGGGCGGTTATCTGGAAAAACGGTGGTCCCATGATTGAGATCGAGAACGTCCGCAAATCCTTTGGCCCGCTCGAGGTGCTGAAAGGCATCAACCTGACCGTGGCCAAGGGCGAGGTGCTGACGGTCATCGGCGGGTCGGCGTCGGGCAAGTCGACGCTGTTGACCTGCATCAACGGGCTTGAGCCGATCGATTCCGGCCGCATCCTGGTCGACGGGGTCGAGGTGCATGCGAAATCCACCGACCTGAACCGGCTGCGCCAGAAGATCGGCATCGTGTTCCAGCAGTGGAACGCCTTCCCGCATCTGACGGTTCTGGAAAACGTGATGCTGGCCCAGCTGAAGGTGCAGAAGCGGTCGCGCGCCGAGGCCGAGGCCGAAGCCGTGCGCCAGCTGAACCATGTGGGCCTGGCCGAAAAGCTGTCGGTCTATCCCTCGCGCCTGTCGGGGGGCCAGCAGCAGCGCATGGCGATCGCCCGCGCGCTGGCCATGTCGCCTGACTACATGCTGTTCGACGAGGTGACCTCGGCCCTTGACCCCCAGCTGGTGGGCGAGGTGCTGGACACCCTGCGCATGCTGGCGTCCGAAGGCATGACGATGATCTGCGTCACGCATGAGATGAAGTTCGCGCGCGAGGTGTCCGACCGCGTGGCCTTCTTCCACAAGGGCGTGATGGCCGAGATCGCCCCGCCCGAGCAGCTGTTCGGCGCGCCCCGGGACCCCGAGCTGCAGACGTTCCTGGCGGCAACGCACTGAGGGCATGGTGTATCCGGATCCCGATATGATCGTGGTGGGGGCGGGCGTCGTGGGCCTGTCCGCCGCCCTGGCGCTGCAGGCCCGCGGCCTGTCGGTGACCGTGCTGGACCGCGAGGGCCCCGCCGCGGGCGCCTCGGCCGGCAATGCCGGGGCCTTTGCCTTTACCGACATCCTGCCGCTGGCCTCGCCCGGGATCCTGCGCAAGGCGCCCATGTGGCTGTTGGACCCGCTGGGGCCGCTGAGCGTGCCGCCCGCCTATGCGCTGCGCATCGCGCCATGGATGGTCCGCTTCTGGCGGGCCTGTTCGCCCGCGCGCGTGGCGCAGTCGACCGCGGCGCAGACGGCGCTGATGGACCTGTCGCGCGACGAACTGGAACCCTTTCTGGCCGCCACCGGCACGCTGGCGATGCTGCGCCGCGACGGCAACCTGCAGGTCTATGACTCCGATGCGGAATTCCGCGCCGCGCTGCCCGGCTGGCAGGCGCGGGCCGATCACGGGATCGACTTCCACCATCTGGACCGCGCCGGAATGGATGCGCTGCAGCCGGGCCTGGCGCCGCGCTTCGTCCGTGGCACCTTTACCCCCGGCTGGTATTCCATCGCCGACCCCAGGGATTACACCCTGGCGCTGGCCGACCGGCTGCGGGCGCGGGGCGGGCGGATCGACCGGGCGCAGGTCACGGCCCTGGCCCCGACGGCCGAGGGCGTGGCCGTCACCCTGGCCGACGGCGCCCCGCGCCGGGCGGCGCGGGTCGTGCTGGCGGCCGGGGCGCATTCGCACCGGATCGCGCGCAGCCTGGGCGACCGCATCCCGCTGGAAACCGAACGCGGCTACAACACCACGCTGCCCCCCGATGCGCTGGACCTGCGCACCCAGATCACCTTTGGCGGCCACGGCTTTGTCGTCACCCGCCTGTCGACCGGCATCCGCGTGGGCGGCGCGGTCGAACTGGGCGGGCTGAGCCTGCCGCCCAACTTTGCCCGGGCCGAGGCGATGCTGAAGAAGGCGCAGGCCTTCCTGCCCGGGCTGCGGCCGACGGGCGGGGTGCAGTGGATGGGCTTTCGCCCCTCTTTGCCCGACAGCCTGCCCGCGATCGGCCCCGCCCGCGCCACGCCGCGCGTCACCTATGCCTTTGGCCATGGCCATCTGGGCCTGACGCAATCGGCGGGCACCGCGCGGCTGGTGGCCGATCTGGTCGCCGGCGCGCCGCCCGCGATCGACCTGACCCCGTTCTCTCCGCAACGATTCTGAGGCGCCATGGCAACCCACACCTTCCCCTGCATCGACGGCCACACCTGCGGCAACCCCGTGCGGCTGGTGGCGGGCGGCGGCCCGCGGCTCGAGGGCGCGACGATGCTGGACCGCCGCGCCCATTTCCTGCGCGACTACGACTGGATCCGCACCGGGCTGATGTTCGAACCGCGCGGGCATGACATGATGTCGGGCGCCATCCTCTATCCGCCGACCCGGCCCGATTGCGACGTGGCGGTTCTGTTCATCGAAACCTCGGGCTGCCTGCCGATGTGCGGGCATGGCACCATCGGCACCATCACCATGGGCATCGAGAACGGCCTGATCACCCCGCGCGAACCCGGGCGGCTGTCGATCGAGGCGCCGGCCGGCAAGGTCGACATCGAATACCGCCAGGACGGCCGCTTCGTCGAGGAGGTGCGGCTGACCAACGTGCCCTCGTTCCTTTATGCCGAGGGGCTGACGGCCGAGGTCGAGGGTCTGGGCGAGATCGTCGTCGACGTGGCCTATGGCGGCAACTTCTATGCCATCGTGGAACCGCAGCGGAACTTCCGCGACATGGCCGATTTCACCGCGGGCGAGCTGGTCGGGTTTTCGCCCCGGCTGCGTGCGGCGCTGAATGCGAAATACGAATTCGTCCACCCCGAACATCCGGCGATCCACGGGCTCAGCCACATCCAGTGGACGGGCGCGCCCACGGTGGCGGGCGCCCATGCCCGCAATGCGGTGTTCTACGGCGACAAGGCCATCGACCGCAGCCCCTGCGGCACCGGCACCTCGGCCCGCATGGCGCAGCTGGCGGCCAGGGGGCAGCTGCGGGTGGGCGACGAATTTCACCATGAATCCATCATCGGGTCGATCTTCAAGGGCCGGGTCGAGGCGCAGGCCACCGTCGCGGGGCGCGACGCGATCATCCCCTCGATCGCGGGCTGGGCACGGATGACGGGCTACAACACGATCTTCATCGACGACCGCGACCCCTTTGCGCACGGGTTCGTCGTCAGATGACCGGGCGCGCGCACTCCATCCTGCCGGGCGTGGCGCAGGGCCAGGTTCTGGCCACTGCGGAAGCCATCAGCTTCTGGGGCGGGGTCGATCCGGCCACGGGGCTGGTGATCGACGTGCACCACCCGCTGGCCGGGCAAAGCCTGGCCGGCCGCATCCTGGTCATGCCGGGCACGCGGGGGTCCTGCACCGGGTCGGGCGTGCTGCTGGACCTGGCGCTGAACGGCCGGGCGCCGACCGCGCTGGTCTTTGCCGAACCCGAGGATGTGGTGACCCTGGGCGCCATGATCGCGGCGGGCATGTTCGACCGGCCGCTGCCGGTGCTGCGGCTGACGGCCGATGCCTTTGCCGCGCTGTCGCAGGCCGCCACCGCCCGGATCACCGAGACCGAGATCCAGGCGCCGGGTCTGACCATCCCGATCGACCCGCCCGCCACCGCCGCGCTGGATCTGACGCCGGACGACCGCGCCATGCTGGACGGGGCCCAGGGCGAGGCGACCGCGCAGGCGATGCGGATCATCTGCGCCATGGCGGCCAATCAGGGTGCAACGCGGCTGATCAGCGTGACCCGGGGCCATATCGACGGCTGCATCTATGCCAGCCCGGCCAACCTGACCTTTGCCGAGAAGATGGCCGACATGGGCGCGCGGGTGCGCATCCCCACCACGATGAACGCGATTTCCGTCGATCACGCCAACTGGCGGGCGCAGGGCGTGCCGCCGCGGTTCGGCGGCCCGGCGCAGCGGCTGGCCGATGCCTATGTGCGGATGGGCTGCCAGCCCACCTTTACCTGTTCGCCCTATCTGCTGGACACCGCCCCCGCGGCGGGCGAGGCGATCGCTTGGGCGGAATCCAACGCCGTCATCTATGCCAACAGCGTGCCGGGCGCGCGCACGGCCAAGCACCCCGACTTTCTGGACCTGTTCATCGCCATGACGGGGCGGGCGCCGCTGGCGGGCGTCTATCTGGACGAACCCCGGCAGGCGCGGCGGATCCTCGACGTGGACCTGCCGCCGGGGATCGACGCTGCCTTCTGGCCGCTGATCGGCTGGCTGGCGGGCCGGGCCGCGCCCGACCGCATCCCGCTGCTGCGCGGTCTGGTCCCGGCGCAGCCGCGCACCGAAAACCTCCGGGCGCTCTGCGCGGCCTTTGGCACCACCTCGGCCGCGCCGATGCTGCACGTCCAGGGCGTGACGCCCGAGGCCGATCGCCTCGCACCCCAGGCCGACCACGCCCGCATCACCCGCGCCGACATGGCGGCGGGCTGGCGGATGCTGAACGACGGTCCCGAGCAGGTGGACCTGGTGGCGATCGGCAGCCCGCATGCCTCGCTGCCCGAATGCCGCGCGCTGGCCGATGCGCTGGCCGGCCGGGCGGTGGCGGTGCCGACCATCCTGACGGTGGGGCGCGCGGTGCTGGCACAGGCGCGCGACGACGGCACGCTGGCGCGGCTGCAGGCGGCGGGGGTGCAGGTGCTGCCCGACCTGTGCTGGTGTTCGATCTCGGAACCCGTGTTTCCGCCCGGCACCCGCGCGCTGATGACCAATTCGGGCAAGTATGCGCATTACGGGCCGGGGCTGTCGGGCCGCGCGGTGCGCTTCGGCGGGCTGGCCGCCTGTGCCGAGGCCGCGGTGACAGGCCGCGCGCCGCAGACGCTGCCCCCCTGGCTGAGGTAGATCCATGCGTTCGACCCGGACCATCCATGTGATTTCCGCCCATGCCGAGGGCGAGGTGGGCGACGTGATCGTGGGCGGCGTGGCCCCCCCCGCCCGGGGCCACGCTGTGGGACCAGTCGCGCTGGATCGCCCAGGACCAGCGGCTGCGCAACTTCGTGCTGAACGAACCCCGCGGCGGCGTGTTCCGGCACGTCAACCTGCTGGTGCCGCCCACCGACCCGCAGGCCGACGCCGCCTTCATCATCATGGAGCCCGAGGACACCCCGCCCTTGTCGGGGTCGAACTCGATCTGCGTGGCGACCGTTCTGCTGGACAGCGGCATCCTGCCCATGACCGAACCCGAAACGCGGCTGACGCTGCAGGCGCCGGGCGGTCTGGTGCGGATGCGCGCCGAATGCCGCGACGGCAAGGCGGAACGGATCTTCGTCCAGAACCTGCCCAGCTTTGCCGCCCGGCTGGACGCCAGGCTGGAGGTCGAGGGGATGGGCACCCTGACCGTCGACACCGCCTATGGCGGCGACAGTTTCGTCTGCGTCGATACGCAGGCGCTGGGCTTTGCCCTGACCCCGGACGAGGCGCATGACATCGCGCGCCCGGGCGTGCGGATCACCCGCGCGGCCACCGATCAGCTGGGCTTTCACCACCCGGACAACCCCGACTGGCGGCATGTCTCGTTCTGCCTGTTCGCCGGGCCGGTCAGCCGTCAGGGCCATGACCTGCGCGCGGGGGCGGCGGTCGCGATCCGCCCGGGCAAGGTGGACCGGTCGCCCACCGGCACCGCGCTGTCGGCGCGCATGGCACTGCTGCACGCCCGCGGCCAGATGGGCCCGCAGGACCGGCTGACCGCGGTGTCGCTGATCGGATCGACCTTTGCGGGCCGCATCCTGGGCACCACCCGGGTGGGCGACCTGCCCGCCATCCTGCCCGAAATCTCGGGCCGGGCCTGGATCACCGGCATCCATCAGCACCTGCTGGACCCGTCCGACCCCTGGCCGCAGGGCTATCGGCTGAGCGATACCTGGGGCGCGCGCTAGGGCCAGGTGATGCGGCCCGCATCCTGTGACAGGATGCGGGTGTTGCACCCGGTCGGTCCGGGGTTACAGGAAATCCGCCTCGATGTCGGTCACGTCGATGCCCAGCGCCTCGAGCCCGGCCTCGAGGTTCTCGGCCAGATGCGGCATGCCCATCAGGTAATCCTCGGTCGGCACGCTGCGTTCGGCATAGGCGGTGGCCAGCGCCTCGTCAAAGGACTCAGGCTCGAAGGCGCCGCGGCCGACCCAGGCGATCGCCACCAGCTGGGCCTGTTCATCCTCGTTCAGCGAGGCGATGAAGGCGGCCAGTTCCTTTTCGGCCAGGCTGCCCTCGCGCGCCTGAAAGATGATGTGCGCGACCTTGTCCAGGCTGATTTCCAGCATCGCGGGCCCTCCGTTTGCCCCTGTGTGCCGCGCCCCGCGGCGCAAGACAAGCGGCGATGATGGCTGCAAAGGTGGACGCTGGCCCCGCCGCGGCCTAACCTGCGCCGACTCATCCCGCTGCCCGAGGTTCCATGACCGACGCGCTCGCCTATCAGGTTCTGGCCCGCAAGTATCGGCCCGCGACCTTTGCCGACCTGATCGGGCAGGAGGCGATGGTGCGCACGCTGCGCAACGCCTTTGCCGCCGATCGGATCGCGCATGCCTTCATCATGACCGGCGTGCGCGGGGTGGGCAAGACGACCACGGCGCGCATCATCGCCAAGGGGCTGAACTGCATCGGACCGGACGGGCAGGGCGGCCCCACGACCGACCCCTGCGGCCTATGCGAACCCTGCCGCGCGATTGCCGAGGGCCGCCATGTCGACGTGATGGAGATGGACGCCGCCAGCCGCACCGGCGTGGGCGACATCCGCGAGATCATCGACAGCGTCCACTACCGGGCGGCCAGCGCGCGCTACAAGATCTACATCATCGACGAAGTGCACATGCTGTCGACCAACGCCTTCAACGCGCTGCTGAAGACGCTGGAGGAGCCGCCTGCGCATGTGAAGTTCATCTTCGCCACGACGGAAATCCGCAAGGTGCCCGTCACCGTGCTGTCGCGCTGCCAGCGGTTCGACCTGAAGCGGATCGAACCCGAGGTGATGATCGCCCATCTGTCCCGCGTGGCCGCGGCCGAGGGCGCGCAACTGGCCCCCGACGCGCTGGCGCTGATCGCCCGCGCGGCCGAAGGGTCGGTGCGCGACGCGATGAGCCTGCTGGACCAGGCCATCGCCCATGGCGCGGGCGAAACCACCGCGACCCAGGTGCGCGCCATGCTGGGGCTGGCCGACCGCGGCCGCGTGCTGGACCTGTTCGACCTGATCCTGCGCGGCGATGCGGCCGGGGCGCTGGCGGAACTGGCCGGCCAGTATGCCGACGGCGCCGACCCCGGCGCCATCCTGCGCGACCTGGCCGAGGTGACGCACTGGGTCAGCGTGGTCAAGATCACGCCCCAGGCCGCCGACGACCCCACCGTGTCGCCCGACGAACGCCTCCGCGGGCGCGACATGGCCGACCGGCTGCCGATGCGGGTGCTGACACGGATGTGGCAGATGCTGCTGAAGGCGATCGAAGAGGTGGCGCTGGCCCCCAATGCCATGATGGCGGCCGAGATGGCGGTGATCCGCCTGACCCATGTGGCCGACCTGCCCGACCCCGAAACGCTGGTGCGCCGGCTGCAGACCGCCCCGCCGGGTGCTGCCGCCGCCGCCCCC
>JACXUX010000246.1 GCA_014763725.1 Rhodobacterales bacterium | reverse complement strand
GGCCGGGGCCGGGGGGCGGGGTCTCAGGCGACATCGGCCACGCCGTCGCCCGGCGTGACGATGCGCGACTTGCCCGCCTGGACATGGGCCCAGCCGGCCTCGAACGCGGCACGGGGGTCGCGGGCGTCCAGCGCGGCCACGATCGCCCGGTGTTCGATGTTCGAACTGTCAAAGCCGCCGCCAGGCACCAGCCCGCGCGCGCGGAACAGATGCAGCCGGCTGACCAGGCCGAAATAGGTTTCCGCCAGCACCGGGTTGCCCGACCCGTTCACGATGGCCGAATGAAAGGCGATGTTGACGGGATAATAGGCCTCGAGATCGCGGCGGCCGCTGATCACGTCCATCTGCGCCAGCAGCGCGGTCAGTTCCGCGATCTGCGCCGTGGTCACCCGTTCGGCCAGCAGCCGGCAGGCGGTGCCGAAGACGCCCGCGCGCACGTCGTAGATCGCCACCGCATCGTGCCGCGTCACCTTCTGCACGAAGACGCCGCGGTTCGGCACCATGTCGACCAGGCCGCGGGCATGCAGCGCCTGGAACGCCTCGCGCACCGGGCCGCGGCTGACGCCCAGCCGGTCGGCGATGGCCGATTCGTTCAGCTTCTCGCCCGGGCCATAGTCGCCCGACAGGATGATCTTCTCGATCTCGGCCCGCACCACCCCGGCCAGAGACGACGACCGCAGGACGTTCAGCGCCTCGGCCGTGTCGATCCGCTCGCCTTGCACCATACCCGACACTCCACCCGTTGATCCTGCATATGGTCGACGATTTACAACTTGCCGCAAGAGGGCAGGGTGCCCGGCCAGCAAGAACGAAGGCAGGACCGGCAGATGCTGCACAGGAACGACAGCCCGCTTGCGGGCAAGGTGGCGCCGGTTACGGGCGCCTTGCGCCGGATCGGGCGCGCGGTGGCGTCGGGCCTGGCGCAGGCCGGGCCGATGTGGTGGTGCATGGCCGCCCGTCGCGGGACGAGGTCGAGGCCGTCGCCGCCGAGATCCGCGCCCTGGGCCG
The DNA here is from genome assembly GCA_014763725.1 of Rhodobacterales bacterium. Classification (GTDB taxonomy): domain Bacteria; phylum Pseudomonadota; class Alphaproteobacteria; order Rhodobacterales; family Rhodobacteraceae; genus JACXUX01. The sequence continues at coordinate 3,301 of JACXUX010000246.1, read as the reverse complement.
GCAGGCGTTGGTCGTGCTGGGCGATGTGGCGGACGAGCCGACCGTGGTCGACAGCTTCGCCCGGATCGACGCGCGCTTCGGCGGGGTCGACATCCTGGTGAACAACGCCGCGATCCGCGGGCAGCGGCCGTTCCTGGACATGACGCTGCAGGACTGGCAGTCGACCATGGCGGTGATCCTGGACGGCACCTTCCTGTGTTCGCGCGAAGGTCTGCGCCGCATGGTGGCGCGCGGCGGCGGCACCGTGGTCAACCTGGGCGGCGTGTCGGCCCATGTGGGGGCCAAGCAGCGCGCCCAGGTGGCCGTGGCCGGGGCGGGGCTGCTCGGGCTGACCAAGTCGCTGGCGGTGGAATTCGCCGACCGCAACATCACCGTGAACTGCGTCGCGCCGGGCAAGATCGGCGGGCCGCGGTCGGTCACGGCAGGTGTGTCGCCCGCGATGGGCCACGGCGGCCCGATCGTCGGGCGCGAGGGGCATATCGAGGAAGCCGCCTTCGTCATCCGTCGATGTGCAGGCCCGAGGCGCGCTTCATGACCGGGCAGACGGTTCACGTCAGCGGCGGGATGTACATGCCCTGATCCTGGCCGCCCTGCACCGCCAGCAGCGGATGCAGGGCGCGCACATCGGGCAGGCTGGCCGCGTCCAGCACCGCCGCGATCAGATCGGCGCGGCGCCCGGCACGGGCTGCATCAGATGCTGCGCCCTGTCGGCCACCTGGGCCCGCGTCATCGGGTTGTCGGGCGTGCCCAGCGCCGCGCGGGTATGGTGGCGCAGCTGGCGGCCGTCGGTCGTCTCGATCTCGACGATCGCCTGGCGGGGCGGGCGGGCCTCAGTCAACGCCTTGCTGGGGATGGCGAAAATCCGCTGCCGCAGGGCACGCACGGCGGGGTCGTGCATGCGCGCATGGTCGTGGGCCGCGGCAAAGGTCGGCCCGCCGTCCAGCAGCGTGATGCCCAGCAGATGCTGCAGGCAGACATCGGGCATGTCGCGGTCGTCCACGATGTGCAGCCGGCCGTCGGGCATGATCGCGGTCCGCCGCGCCACCCGGTCCGCGGTCAGGCCATGGTCGGCCATCAGCGCCACCAGCGAATCGAGCGCCGCCTGGATGGGCGATCCCACGCACCCTGTCTTGATCGCGGCGCCCGGGAACTCGAACCTTTCGTCCAGGCCATCGGTCAGCGCTGCGGGCTGCGGATCCTCGGCAAAGGCCGCAAGGCAGGATGTCGGGCCGGTCAGCACGCCTTCGATCGCGGTCCGGCCTTCCTGCACCATCAGCGCGGCCATCACCCCGTTGCGCGCGCCGATCCCGCCGAAGTCGAAGACCTTCTCGACATGGTCGCTGTCGCGCCGCCAGCAGGGCACGCCGGATGTCTGCTGCACCGCATAGGACAGGGCATGCGCCGCCCCCCGCACCTCCTGCCCTGCCAGGGCCGCGGCGGCGGCCGTAGCGCCCAAGGTGCCGCCGATCGTGTGGGTGGAAAACCGCGCCGTGTCGGCCGACCGCACCCCCAGCGCCATGACCGCCCGCGCGCCGATGTCATAGCCCAGCACCAGCGCGCGCAGCAGGTTCTGCCCGCTGCGGCCCTGGGTGTCGGCCAGCGCCAGGGCCGCGGGCACGATGGCGCAGCCGGGGTGGAACCGGCCGCCGACATGGCTGTCGTCGGTTTCGTCGGCATGGGCGGCCATCGCATTGGCCAGCGCTGCGGCCGGCGCACCCAGGCGGCGGCCGAGGCCGATGGCCAGCGCCTCCTCCGGGCCGCCCAGCCGCGCGGCCAGCCGCGTGCCCGAGACGATGGCGCCCAGCGTGTCCAGCAGGTGCAGCACGGCGCGGTCCTGCACTGCGCCCGGCAGCGGGCGCGACAGGGCGGCGGCGATGTGCGCGGCCACGACGGGGGTTGCGGCACAGGTCATGGGGCGGGTCCGGATCGCAGATTGTTGACGATTGACACTCAGGCCAATCGCTGCATCCTGTCAACAACCGTCGCCGCACCTGCCCGGGAACAAGGTCGCAGGGCCGACGGAGGCTCGATCCGAAAACGGGAGGAAAACGGATGCGCAACTCGATCGGACTATTCGCCGGCGCGGCGCTGGTCGCCGCGGGCCTGGCGCTGGGTGCTGCCCAGCCCGCCCAGGCCCAGACCTAACCGCACAGCACCGTGACGCTGGTCACCCATTCCTCGGCCGGGGGCGGGACCGATGTCTTCCTGCGGGAAATTGTGGGCTTCCTGGGCAAGGCCATGGGCACCAGCTTCGTGGTGGAAAACGTCACCGGCGGCAGCGGCGCGAACGCGATGGCCAAGCTGGCCCAGTCGCCCGCGGACGGGTCGATCTTCTGCGGGACGACGCCGACCTACATCAACACCTCGCTGCTGTCGAAGCCCGAGTTCGACTTCACCGACATGGAAGGCGTGGCGAACGTCTTCATGGACCCGCAGATCGTGTTCGTGAAGGCCGACAGCCCCTTCCAGTCGCTGGGCGACCTGATCGCGGCGGCCAAGGCCGATCCCACCGCCGTGCGCTTTGGCGTGACCACCCCGGGGTCGCTGGACCGCCAAGTGATGGAAAGGTTCAAGACGCTGACCGGCGTCACCTCGCCCGTCATCACCCATGACGGCGGGGGCGAGCTGCTGATCAGCGTGCTGAGCGGCACCGTGTCCGTCGCCATCGGCGAGGGGCAGGAACTGTCGGCCTGGATCGAGGCCGGCGAGATCCGCCTGCTGGCCACCTACACCGAGACCCGCCTGCCCACCTTCCCCGACGTGCCCACCGCGCGCGAGGCGGGCGTCGACCTGGCGGTGACAAAGTTCCGCGGCCTGGCCGGCCCGCACGGGCTGCCGCAGGACATCAAGGACCTGTGGGCCGCAGGCATCGAACGCGTGCTGCAGGCCCCCGAGGTCAAGGCCTGGTACGAGGCGCAGGCCCTGGTGCCCACGCTGATGCCCGCGGCCGAGTATGAAGCCTTGCTGAACACCTTTGCCGAGGAACAGAAGGCCTTCCTGATCGAATACGGCATCCTGAAGCAGCAGGGGGCGGCCGATGTCTGCGCCCGGCTCCGTGCGCTTCCGCATTCCGCGCGATGTCTGGATGGGACTGGGCGCGATCGCCCTGTCCGCCTGGTACTGGCGCGAGGCGGACTCGATCCCGATCAGCCCGCTGGATGGCGCGGTGAATGCCGCCGTCATCCCCAAGGCGCTGGCCTGGGCGATGGTGGGGTTCAGCGTGATCCTGATCCTGCGGGCGCTGGCGGTCGAGGCGATGTATGTCCGGGCGGCCCGCCAGGCCGCCCGCCCCGCCTCCCGC
>JACXUX010000245.1 GCA_014763725.1 Rhodobacterales bacterium | reverse complement strand
CGCGGTCTTGAACGAGACAAGACCGGCAAACAGCCGCCCGTCCACCTCGGGCAGCACGACGTGCATCGCCAGATCGGCCGGCGACAGGCCGCGATCCGACCCGGCCCAGTCGCGGCGGCGGGCGGTGGACAGCGCAACCTGAAACACCGGGCAATCGGCGGCGTCAAACGGTGTCGTTCCGTCATCGCCCCGCGCCGAAAAGGCGGTGGCGTTGACGATGGCGGGCGGCTGCGCCTGCGCAAGCACCGGGCGCAGCCAATCGGCAAAGCCCGGCGCCTTCAGCGAGGGCGCAAAGACCCCCACCGCCGCCACCCCTTGCGCCCGCAAGCCGCGGATCAGCGCATCGACCGGCGCGGTATCGGCCGCGGTCAGATAGCTGCGGTAAAAGCTGACCAGCGCGACCCGCCCCGGCGGCAGTGCTGCGATCACGCCCAGATCGGGGTCATAAAGCCCGATGTCCGGCACCCGCTTGTCGCCCGGCACCGGCCCGGCATAAAGCCCCGCTGCCAGCGCCAGTTGCGCCAGCGCGGCCTGCGCCGCCACAGCGCCCCCCGCGTCGCACAGCGCGGCCAGCCGGCGCAGGGTGGACACCGGCAGGGTCGAGACCGCATCCAGGCCAGGGTCGGGCCGCCCGTCGGCAGGCAGCACCGCCAGTGCAATCCTGCGCCTGCGCGCCAGATCCTGCACCGAGGCGATGCCGTAGGGCCAATAGGCCTCGCCGCCAATCAGCCGGATCAGGATGGCCTTGGCGCCCGACAGCGTGCGCTCGACGTAAGTATCGACCGAAACCGGGTGCTTCAGCGCCACGATGTTCTGCAAGCGCAAGCTGGGCAGGCCGCCGCCCGCCCGTTTCCAGCCTGCCGCAAACGCGCCAAGGTCGCTGTCGGAAAACGACAGCACCACAAGCTCCGCGGGGTCTTGCCCCGGATCAAACGGCGCATCCGCCGTGTCCAACCCCCGGGTTTCGCGGAAGACAACGTGCATCGCGCGCTCAGGCCCCCAGAACGGCGCGGATGGCGGCCTCGTCGATGTCGTGATGCTCGGCAATCACCACCAGCCGCGATGCGCGCGGTTCCGGGCCCCAGGGCCGGTCGAACTGCTGGCGCACCCGCGCGCCCACCGACTGCACCAAAAGCCGCATCGGCTTGCCCGCCACGGCGACATGGCCCTTGACGCGCAGGATGTTCTGCTCGGAAGCAAGGCGCGCGATGCGCAGGGCCAGATCTTCGGGGTCGGTGATCTCGGGCAGGTCGATCACCACGCTGTCGAAATCCTCGTGCTCGTGGTCCTCCGCGCCGTCATGGTGGCTGCGGCGGGCGGCGAGGTCATCCTCGGCGGCGGCGTTCAGGCCCAGGATCAGTGCCGTGTCGATGCGGCCTTCGGTCATCGGCAGGATTGCCACCTTGCGCGGCATCTCGGCCTCGATCACCGCGCGGGCGGCAGCAAGGCCCGCTTCCCCCGCCAGATCGGCCTTGGTCAGCAGGATCAGGTCGGCACAGAGGATCTGATCCTCGAACACCTCGGACAGCGGTGTTTCGTGGTCGATGCTGTCATCGGCGGCGCGCTGCGCATCGACCGCCGCCACATCGGGGGCAAAGCGCCCGGCCGCCACCGCCTCGGCATCGGCCAGCGCGATCACCCCGTCGACGGTGATCCTGGACCGGATCGCGGGCCAGTCGAAGGCCTTCAGGAGCGGCTTGGGCAGCGCAAGCCCCGAGGTTTCGATCAGGATGTGATCGGGCCGCTGCGGCATCGCCATCAACGCCTCGATCGTGGGGATGAAGTCATCGGCCACGGTGCAGCAGATACAGCCGTTGGCCAGTTCGACGATGTTCTCCACGGGGCAATTGGCATCGGCGCAGGATTTCAGGATATCGCCATCCACCCCCACCGTGCCGAATTCATTGACCAGAATGGCCAGCCGCTTTCCCTGGGGGTTCTTCATCAGGTGGCGGATCAGGGTGGTCTTGCCCGCCCCCAGAAAGCCGGTGATCACGGTGACGGGGATCTTGGTCAGGTCGGTCATTTCAGGCCTCGAGTGGGGGGATGCGGGCAAGGCTTCGCTTGCGGAAAATCGCGGGGCGGTCACGCCAGGGCACGATGCCGTCGGCAGAGGCGGCATAAAGCCCGGCCCCGCGCAGGATTTCGGCGGCGTCCTCGGTGGTCATGCGGCCATAGACATAAGACCAGCCGCCGGGTTTGCTGAGGGCCACGGCACAGCCATGATCGCAGGCCGACAGACATTCGACCGGGCGCAGCACCACGCCGTCAGGCAGGTCAGACGCCGCCAGCGCATCATGCAGGGCACGACCCGGACAGGACTCGCCGTCGATGACGGGCTTACCGGCGCGGCAGGTGGTGCAGACATGCAGAACGGCCCTCATGGCCTCTCCCGGTGTGGCGGAACGGGAGTAACCTGCGGCATGGGCGCAGCCCATGGTCCGAAGGTCGCGGAACACCCCGTCCGCGCGTTTCAGTTCCGGCTCTGGCAGGTCTCCCGGCTTGCGGATATCGGGGCAGGCAAGCGTGCCTGGCCCGGCGCCCTGCCTGTCTTCCCGAACCTTGCGGCCAGTGACATGAGGCAGAGCTTTCCGGTCACGGTCGCGGGGGCGGCTGCGCTTCGGCCCTGCGGCATGGCGTGCCGCAAATCCTGTCGCATTCCCTTTTCACCTGCCCTAAAGACAGGCACCAGCGCCTGAACGCCCTACTCTGCCACTCGGGATGCGCTGTCAAGAAAAAGGATTCCGCCCGATGTCCGCCGAGACCGACACCCCGACCGAAACCGATGATCTGGCCCGCCATGCCAGCAAGATGGCCAGGAAAAAGGCCGCCCGCGACAAGATCATGGCGGGCAAATCGGGCGAAAAGGGCCTGCTGATCGTGCACACCGGGGCGGGCAAGGGCAAATCCTCGGCGGGGTTCGGGATGATTCTGCGCTGCATCGCGCATGGGATGCCCTGCGCGGTCGTGCAGTTCATCAAGGGCGCCTGGAACACCGGCGAGCGGCGGCTGATCGAGGGGCATTTCAGCGACATCTGTCAGTTTCACGCGATGGGCGAAGGTTTTACCTGGGAAACGCAGGACAAGGCCCGCGACATCGCCGCCGCCCGCGCCGGCTGGGACAAGGCAAAGACCTTGATCCGCGACCCGGACATTCGATTCGTGCTGCTGGACGAGATCAACATCGCCCTGCGCTATGACTACCTGGACCTGGAAGAGGTTCTGGCCTTCCTGCGCGAAGAAAAGCCCCCGTTGACCCATGTCTGCCTGACCGGGCGCAATGCCAGGGAGGCGCTGATCGAGGCCGCCGATCTGGTCACCGAGATGACGCTGGTCAAACATCCGTTCCGGTCGGGCATCAAGGGCCAGCCGGGGGTCGAGTTCTGATCCGATGCCCGCTCTGATGATCCAGGGCTGCGGCTCGAACGTCGGCAAGTCGGTGCTGGTGGCGGGTCTGTGCCGCGCAGCCGTGCGGCGCGGCCTGCGCGTGGCGCCGTTCAAGCCGCAGAACATGTCCAACAACGCCGCCGTCACCGCCGATGGCGGCGAGATTGGCCGCGCGCAGGCCTTGCAGGCGATGGCCTGCGGGCTGGACCCCATGACCGACATGAACCCCGTGCTGCTGAAACCCGAATCCGAGGTCGGTGCGCAGGTCATCGTGCAGGGCAAGCGGCTGACCACGGCGCGGGCGCGCGATTATGCGGCGCTGAAGCCGCAGCTGATGGGGGCGGTGCTGGACAGTTTCCAGCGGTTGCGCGCGGCACATGATCTGGTGATCGTCGAGGGCGCGGGCAGCCCGGCCGAGGTGAACCTGCGGGCAGGCGACATCGCCAACATGGGCTTTGCCCGTGCGGCGGCTGTGCCGGTGGTGCTGGTCGGCGACATCGACCGGGGCGGCGTGATCGCGCAGATCGTCGGCACGCAGGCGGTGATTGACCCGGAGGATGCCGCCATGGTGGCCGGGTTCCTGATCAACAAGTTTCGCGGCGATCCGCGCCTGTTCGACGACGGTTATGCCTTTATCGCCGACCGCACCGGCTGGCGTGGATTTGGCGTGCTGCCGTGGTTTGCGCAGGCGCATCGCTTGCCCGCCGAAGACGCGCAGGACATTGCCTCGGGGGTGCACGGCGCGGGCGTGACGATTGCCGCGCTATGCTTTTCGCGGATCGCCAATTTCGACGATCTTGACCCGCTCAAGGCCGAGCCGGGCGTCAATCTGGTGATGGTGCAGCCGGGGCAGGCCATTCCGGGCGATGCGCGGCTGGTGATCCTGCCGGGGTCGAAATCGACGCGGGGCGATCTGGCGTTCCTGCGCGCGCAGGGCTGGGA
>JACXUX010000028.1 GCA_014763725.1 Rhodobacterales bacterium | reverse complement strand
TCGATGTCGACCAGCAGGTGCAACGGGCCGTCCGAACCGCGGTAGGGGATGTTGACCTTCAGGGTCTTCTGGCGCCGCGACAGCGTGCTGAAGTCAGGCGCCGCCCAGTCCAGCCCGATCAGGCGCAGGAGGCTTTCGACGAACCCGGTCGTCTGGCGCAGGGCCATGCCGAACAGCACCTTCATGGTCAGGCAGGTCTGGATCGCGGCATCGCTGTAGTCACACTGCCGGCCGCGCTTGCCAGTCGGCGCAGCTTCCCAGGTCATGGCGGGGTCAAACCAGATCGTCAGCGAGCCGCGGCGCTTGAGCGCTTCGTTGTAGGCGGGCCAGTTCCCGGTCTTGTAGGCGGGGGGTATGGGTCTACTCATGCAGTCCAGCTACCACACTGGATTCACAAGATGAATCCCCTCAGGCGATTTGTGCAACAGAGCCCCTATGAATCGATCATCGCCGTCCGCAAGGCGCAGTCGAACTTATTTCATGACGATCCGGCGGGGGGTGCTGCCCCCCGCCGAATTCTTTGACAGGGACCGCGCATGACCGACCTGACCCTGGGCCGCGGGCCCCTGGCGCCGCAGACGCCCGACATCCGCGACACCTATCTGGCCGAGGTCCGCCGCAAGCGGATGTATGGCGGGATCCTGCTGACCTTCTTCGTGCTGCTGACCGCCGCGGGCTGGATGACGGCCGATGACCGCAACGCCGGCGGGTTCTGGGACGGGCTGCATCAGATCTTCGACTTCCCGGCCGAGGTGGTGTCCGAAGCCTGGACCAACCGCGCCAACCTGCCCGCCCTGTTCCTGGAATTCGTGCCCTCGCTGATCGAGACGATCAACATCGCGGCCGTGTCCACCCTGCTGGGGGCGCTGGCGGCGATGGTGCTGGCGCTGATGGCCACGCGGGGGCTGGCGCGCTTTCCCCGGCTGATCCCGGTGTTCCGCCGGCTGATGGACGGGATGCGCGCGATCCCCGAAATCGTGATCGCGCTGGTGTTGATCTTCATTCTGGGCGGCGGCCCGGTGCCGGCGATGATCGCCATCGCCTTTCACACCGCGGGCGCGCTGGGCAAGCTGTTTTCCGAAGTGGCCGAGAACGCCGATCTGAAACCGGTCGAGGGGCTGGCGTCGGTCGGGGCGACCTGGGGTCAGCGGATGTGGCTGGGCGTGATCCCCCAGGTGGCGCCGAACTGGCTGAGCCATGCCCTTCTGCGGTTCGAGATCAACATCCGCGCCAGCGCCATCCTGGGCTTCGTCGGGTCGGGCGGCATCGGTTATGACCTGAAGCTGGCGATGCAATGGGGCACCGGCAAATACGACCAGGTGATCGCGATCTTCCTGATCCTGTTCGCCACCATCGTGATCGTCGACCGCATTTCGGACCGTTATCGCAACCTGCTGACCAGGGGCACGCACTGACATGGCGATGACCATCGACCAGGACGCCGACCTGCGCGCCGCCACGATCCGCCGTTTCGGCCGCAAGCGCGCCATGGCCTTTGCCGTGCCGGCGGTGACTCTGGCCTATCTGACCTATGTCTTTTTGCCTTCGACCTGGCGGGTCTGGCGCAGCGGGCGCGGCTGGACAATGCGGCGATCCTGCTGTCCGACTTCTGGTCGCACAAGGTGCATGTCAGCCGCGACAACCGCAATGGCGAGGTGACCGTCGCCATCGAGGGTGAATCCAAGGGCACCTATCCCGCCGGTCAGGCGCCCGACGGGGTGCGCCTGGGCGAGACGACCGTGATTTCCCTGCGCGACGGGGTGACGGTCGACTTTGCCCCCGACGGCAGCGCCACCTGGCGCGACCCGGTGCATGGCGACATCCGTCTGGCGCAGGTGGCCGGGCGCATCGAACTGACCCTGCCCCCCGGTCTGGCCGAGACGCCGGACTGGATCAACGCCTCTGCCACCCGGGTGACCATCGACACCGATGCCGGCTGGCTGAGCATGACGCGCAACCGGACCGAGGCCTTCCGCTATCAGGCGGGGTGGGAGCTGTTCTTCTTCACCCTCGACAGCCCGTGGCACGGGATGTCGGCGGGGGACCTGGCGGCCGCCGCGCTCTGGGGCGATCGGGTCGATCCGGACCGGTCCAACCTGGCCGGCATGGCGCGCGACTTCTGGACCAATGCGATGTGGCGGCACGGCGACGTGGCCTGGGCCATGGTCGAGACGGTGCTGATGGCCTTCCTGGGCGCCTTCGGCGCAGCCGTCGTGGCGCTGCCGCTGGCCTTTCTGGCCGCCGCGAACTTTACCAGCGCCGCACCCGTGCGATTCGGCTTTCGCCGGCTGTTCGACTTTGTCCGCGGGGTCGACGGGCCGATCTGGACGATCATCCTGTCGCGCGCCTTCGGCCCCGGGCCGATGACGGGGGCGATCGCCATCCTGATCACCGACATGGGCAGCTTCGGCAAGACCTTCTCCGAGGCGCTGGAAAACATCGACGGCAAGCAGGTCGAGGGCATCCAGTCCACCGGCGCCAATGCGCTGCAGCGCGCGCGTTTCGGCGTGATCCCGCAGGTGACGCCGGTGCTGCTGAGCCAGGTTCTTTACTGCTTCGAAAGCAACACGCGCAGCGCGACCGTGGTGGGCGCCCTCGTGGGCGGCGGCATCGGCCGGATGCTGACCCGGGCGATCATCACCCAGAAGGACTGGGAAGAGGTCAGCTATTATATGGTGCTGATCGTGCTGATGGTGATGGCGATGGACACGCTGTCGGGCTGGCTGCGTGCGCGGCTGATCAAGGGCGGCCGCTAGGGCCGCCGCTTGCCTTTGCCCTGCCCCGCTGCCAGTGTGATCCGATGCCGAAATTGTCGCCCGATGCCCCGCTGCTGCACCCCGATGTCACGGCGGTGAACTGCCGCTTTGGCGGCTGGGTCGAGATCGGCCGCGGGTCGGTGGTGCTGAACAGCACCTTTGACAACTACAGCTATTGCGACCGCTATGCCGACATCGCCAATACCCATGTCGGCCGATTCGCCAATATCGCGGCGATGACGCGGATCGGCCCGACCGACCACCCCTGGCAGAATGCGGCGCAGCATCACTTCCTGTATCGGTCCAGCTACTACTGGGACGATGCGCCGGACGATGCCGACTTCTTTGCCTGCCGCGCGGCGCACGGTGCTGGGGCCCGATTGCTGGCTGGGCCATGGCGCCATCGTCAAGCCCGAGGTGACCGTGGGCGCCGGGGCCATCGTCGCCTCGGGCCGGTGGCGACGAAAGATGTGGCGCCCTTCACCATCGTGGCCGGGGTGCCGGCCCAGCCGATCCGCACCCGCTTCGCCCAGGGGGTGATCGACCGGCTGATGGCGCTGGCCTGGTGGGACCGGGACCATGCCCGCCTGCGCGCCGCGCTGGCCGATTTCCGCAGCCTGCGCGCCGAAGAGTTCCTGGACCGTTACGAACCCAGCACCAGCACCTGAAGGTCGGCCACATTCGTGCCCGTCCCGCCGGTGACCAGCAGATCGCCCGCCGCCGCCAGCGCGGGGTTGCTGTCGTTGCGCGCCAGGTGATCGGCCAGATCCAGCCCCGCCGCCGCGATGCGCGCGCAGGTGCCCGCGTCGACCAGGGCGCCCGCGGCCTCGGTCGGGCCGTCGCGTCCGTCGGTGCCGGCCGACAGGAAGGCCCAGGGGCCCGGCCAGCGCGCGCCCTGCGCGATCCGCAGCGCCAGTTCCTGATTGCGCCCGCCGCGGCCCTGGCCGCGCAGGGTCACCGTCGTCTCGCCCCCCCAGAGCCAGACGCCTGGCCCCGGCCCCGCGGCCAGGATGCGCGCCGCGGCCTGTTCCACATCGCCGGTCAGCGGCTGGGCCGCGACCACCGCCCCGGGCGCGGCCTGCGCCATAGCCGCGACCGACAGCGCATTCGACCCGATCAGCCGGTTGTCGGCCGCGGGCACCGGCGGCAGCGCGCGGTCCTGGTCCAGATGCGCCCGCACCGCCGGGGGCAGCGCGTCCCAGATGCCATGCGCGCGGCAGATCGCGCGCGCCGCCGCCGCATCGCCCAGCGGCGCCACCGTGGGGCCCGAGGCGATGGCCCGCAGATCGTCGCCCACCACATCGGACAGGATCAGCGCCACCACCCGCGCGGGATGGGCCGCCCGCACCAGCCCCCCGCCCTTGATCCGCGACAGGTTCTGCCGCACCAGGTTCATCCGGATGATGTCCGCCCCGCTGGCCAGCAGCAGCCGGTTGACCTGAACCTTGTCCGCCAGCGACACGCCCGCGACCGGGGCAGGCAACAGCGCCGATCCGCCGCCCGAGATCAGGGCCAGAACCTCATCCCCCGGCTGCAGGCGGGCCAGCCGGTCCAGCACCCGCGCCGCCGCCGCAGCCCCCCGCGCATCGGGCACCGGGTGGCCCGCGGCCAGCACCAGCGCACCGGGCAGGTCGGCCGCGTTTTCGTCATTGGTGACGACGATCGTCTCGCACGAGCCCAGCGTGTCCAGCGCGGCCCCGGCCATGCGCCGCGCGGCCTTGCCCACGGCCAGGATCAGCCGCTGTCCGCGCGGCGGCGGATGCCCGGCCAGCGCCCGGGTCACGGCTGCGGCGGGGTCGGCGGCCGCAAGGCCCGCCTGAAAGATCGCGCGCGCCCGGTCGCGCAGGGGTTCGGTGCTGTCCATCGCCGCAGGATTGCCCGGCCCCGCGGCAAAGGTAAAGGGCGGCCCGCAGGCCGCCCCCGTCCGCCCGTGCCGATCAGCCGAAGATGTCGGCCGTGATCCCGGCATACCAGCCCAGCGATTCCTCATAGGTCGCCTTGCGCAGGGCGGCATCCTCGCCCTTCTGGCTGACGAAACTTTCGACGCTGGCGATCTTTTCCGGCGTGGGCTCATAGCTCGCCCCCACCTTGACGCCATCGTCGGGGGCGATCAGCGACCAGCAGGTGTTGGAATACTTGGCCGGGAAGACGCGGCTGCCGGTCAGCTCGCCCCGGATCGTCATCGCCGCGACCTTGGCCTGGCTGTTGGCCGAGAAACCCGATTTCGGCATGTCGCCCTGGGCACTGGCATCGCCCAGGATCCAGACGTTTCCGTCCATCTTCGACCGCATCGTGGCGGGGTCGACCGGCGCCCAACCCGAGTCTGCCGTCAGCCCCGCCGCGGCGGCGATCACGCCCGCCTTCTGCGCCGGAATGACGTTGCAGCAGTCGACCCTGGTGGCCTCGCCGTCGATCACGACCTCCATCGTGTCGGGGCGCACCTCGACGACATTGCCGCCCATGTCGGGGCCCAGCCATTCCACCATGCCGGGGTAATGGGTCTGCCAGCCGTCCTCGAACAGGGCCTGCTTGGAATAGTTGGCCTTGGGGTCGGCCACCAGGATCTTGGCCGTGGGGTTCGTCGTCTTCAGCACATGGGCGACCATGCTGATGCGTTCATAGGGGCCGGGCGGGCAGCGATAGGGGTTCGGCGGCGCGATCATCGCGAAGACCCCGCCCTGCGGCATGGCGCGGATCTGGTCGAACAGCAGCTGCGTCTGCGGCCCGGCCTTGTAGGCGTGGGGCATCTTTTCGGCGGCGTCCAGGGTCCAGCCCGGGACGCTGCCCTCGACAAAGTCGATGCCGGGCGCGATCACAAGCCGGTCATAGGCCAGCACCTGCCCGCCCGCCAGCGCGACGGTGCGCGCGGTGCGGTCCACCCCGGCGGCCAGGTCATGCACCACGGTCACGCCGCCCGCGGCCAGCTTGTCATAGCCGTGCTGAAGGCTGGCAAAGTCGCGGAAGCCGCCCAGGTAGAGGTTGGAAAAGAAGCAGGTGGTATAGATCCGGTTCGGCTCGATCAGGGTGACATCCAGCGCGCCCTGGCTGTCCTTGGCCAGATAGCGCGCGACCGTCCCGCCGCCCGCGCCGCCGCCGATCACCACCACGCGCGGCTTGCCCTGCGCGCGCAGCATCGGCGCGGACAGAACCCCGGCCATGGCCGTGCCGAGGAATGTGCGTCTGCCGAATGTCATGGTCTCTCATCCCTGATTGACCTTTTGGGCGCAAGCTGCGCGCCAAACTCATCTTTTCCGGCACCACCCTCCCCGATGGGGCCGTCACCTGTCAGTTCCGAAGCCCCGCGAAATAGGCGGCCAGGGCCGCGATCTCTTCGTTGTTCAGCCTGCCTGCCATCATCTGCATCACCGGATGCGGGCGCAACTTCCTTTTGTAGGCATGCATGGCCACGACGAAATCCTCGGCCGGCCATTGCGTGATGGACGGGATGCCCTGGTCGGACCCGTCGCGCTGGTGGCAGGTGGTGCATTCGCTGGACAGGTATTCGCCATAGGCCGGGTCGCCCTGAATCGCCAGGATCGCCGGGTCCAGGTCATGTTCGGTCTTGCGGGCGGTGGGCTCGGCCTCGGGGATGTCCTGGGGCCGGTCGGACCAGTCGCGCAGATAGGCCATCAGATCCGCGCGCGCGACCGGGTCGGCCATGCCGCGGTAGTTCATCCGCGTGCCGGACACCAGCGCGCGGGGGTTTTCCAGATAGGCGTCCAGCGTTTCCAGCGTCCAGGTCAGGCCATCGGCCCCATCCGCGCCATGGGGCGGGAATAGGGCAAGCCGTCCACACTGCCCGCGGTGCGTCCGAACAGCCGGTTCAGCTGCGGACCCACGCGATGGATCGCGCCCAGGCCGATCTGGTGGCAGGCCTTGCACTGGCGTACGAACAGCGTCTGGCCGCGTTCGGCATCCCCGATCAGCTCGGCGGCCGCCGACACGGATGTGCCGACGGCCGCCAATGCTGCCAGGATCGGGATCCTGACCGCTATGCCCTAGCCCCCGAAGGTGGCCAGATAGGCGATGACGGCCTTCCGCTCCTCATCTTTCTTGAGACCCGCAAAGGACATCTTGTTCTTGGGCAAGTAGCCCTTGGGGTCGGCCAGATAGGCGGCCAGGGCTTCCTCGGTCCAGACCAGGCCGCCGGCACCGGCATCGGCCATCGCCTTGGAATACTTGAACCCCTTGACCGATGCGGTGGCGCGCCCGACGATGCCGTTCAGCAGCGGGCCGGTGCCGTTCTTGGCGCCTTCACCCACCTTGTGGCAGGAGGCGCATTTCTTGAACACCTTCTTGCCCGCGGCGATCAGTTCCGGATCGGCCGCGGCCACGGCGGGCGCGGGTTCGGCCGCGGGCGCCGCCGCGTCATCGGTCGCGTCGAACGGCGTCACGTCCAGCACCGCGGCGCGCATCGTGATCTCGACCGTTTCCTTGCAGTTGGTCATGCAGGGTTCGACCGAGAACTTCGGCAGCTCGACCGTGTCGCGGTCGTCGACGAAGAAGCCGCCGGCATTGGGCAACTCGAACGTCGCCAGGTTCTCGCGCGTCAGCACGAAATCCTCATCCACCAGGTCGTTGGAATAGAGGATATAGGCCACGATCGCATAGACCTCGTCCGGGGTCAGCGACTGCGCATTGCCAAAGGGCATCGACCGGTGGATGTAGTCCCAAGCGGTCGTCAGATGCGGCCAGTAGCTGCCCACGGTTTTCAGCGGGTCGTCATGGTCCAGCGTGCCGATGCCGCCGGCCAGCTTGGGCCAGTTGTCCACGCCCTCGGCGAATTCGCCGTGGCAGACGGCGCATTTCTCCGAGAACACCTCTTCCCCGGTCAGCACGTCGCCCGACCCTTCGGGCAGACCCAGCCCGTCGGGACGCACGTCGTGGTCCCAGGCGGCCACCTCCTCGGGCAGGGCGGGCCGGCCAAGGCCCAGCTTTTCGGCCAGCGCGGGCGTCACCAGCAGCGACGAGGCGATGGCGGTTCCGATCACCAGATCACGAAATTTCGACATTCTCCGCCTCTCCCGACGCCTTGACCCACCAGGTCTGGATGCAGTTGTTGTGATAGACCGAGTTCACGCCGCGCACTTCGCGCAGCTGCGCCTTGGTCGGCTGGACATAGCCCGTCTCGTCGATCGCGCGCGACTGCAGCAGCATCTCGGTCCCGTCCCAGACGTGATCGAAATAGAACCGCGTCAGCGCCATCGGTTGCCCGGGCGAGGCCAGGCGCGCCTCATGCCAGGTCTTGCCGCCATCGACGGTGACATCGACCCGCTTGATCGCGCCGCGGCCCGACCAGGCCAGGCCGGTGATCACCACCGGGCCCGGGCCGTGGGTGATCGGCACCTGCGGGCTGGGTGCGGTGATGACGGATTTCGCATCCATCACCCAGGTCCACTTGCGCGACGTGCCGTCGGCCATCGTGTCGGTGTATTTCGAGGTTTCCTCGCGCTGTTCCCAGGGGGCGTCGCCCACCTCGATGCGGCGCAGCCACTTGACCCACATGTTGCCTTCCCAGCCCGGAACCACCAGCCGGACGGGATAGCCATGTTCCTTGCGCAGCGCCTCGCCATTGGCCTTGAAGGCGATCAGGCAGTCGTTCAGCGCCTTCTCGATCGGGATCGACCGGCCGTTGGACGAGGCATCGGAGCCCTCGACGAAGACCCATTTGCCCTCGGGCTTGACCCCGGCTTCCTGCAGCAGGGTGCGCAGCGTCACGCCGGTATATTCCATGTTGTGGATCATGCCATGCGTGAACTGGCTGCCGTTCAGCTGGCTGCCCGCCCATTCCATGCCGGTGTTGGCCGCGCATTCGCAGAAATAGGTGTGCGTGACGCGGGGGAAGCGTTCCAGATCGGCATAGGTGAAGACCAGCGGCGTTTCGACCAGGCCGTTGATCATCAGGCGATAGTCGTCCTTGGACAGCTCGATCGCGCCCGAATGGTGCCGCTCGAAGGCGCAGCCCTGCGGGGTGATCGTGCCGTCCAGCGCATGGATCGGCGTGAAGTTGATCGAGCTGATCACGTCGGCCGTCAGCCAGCTGACGTTGCGGCGCACCACATGGCTTTCGAACTTGATCGGCATCCCGTAGGGCACCGCGTCCACGCCATCGCCCAGGCCCGTGGCCCAGGGCTGCTTTTCCATGATCAGCGGATCGGGCGTTGCGGCCCCCGCCGCCCCGGCGGCAACCAGGGCCCCGCCGGCCGCGGCGGTCGCGCTCAGGAAGCCGCGGCGCGTCGTGCCTTTGGCAATGTCATCGGACATGACATGTCTCCTTGATTGTTACGTTCACGGCCTGTCGGCCAGGTTCGACAGGCGCCGGCGCGAACCGGCGCCGGAATTCATCAGGCGCCCTTGATGACGACCGAGGTGTTGGGTTGCAGCCGGACGGTGCCGATCTTGCGGATGTGGCTTTCGACCAGATCCCAGATCTGCGGGCCTTCGGTGCCTTCGTTGACCGAGGCCCAGCCCGCCACGACATAGCTGCGCGCGGGGTCGATCGGCTCGCCCGTCTTAAGCAGCGTCATGCCGGTGATGCGTTCGCCGATGGGCTTGGACACGTCGATCGTGTAGCCCATGCCGCCCACGCGCACCATGTCGCCGCCCTGCTGGTAATAGGGGTCGGTGTTGAACAGGTTGTCGGCCACGTCCTCCATCACCGTGTGCAGCGTCTCGCCCGTCATTTCGGTGCGGTAGACCTGGCCATAGGTCATGCTGGTGACGGTGTGGATGTCCTCGCGGGTGATGTCCTCGCCCGGCAGCTTGGTGGTGCCCCAGCGCACGCCCGGCGACAGCGCGATCTCGGCGTCGCGTTCGGACAGCAGCGCATTGCAGATCAGGTCGTCCCAGGTGCCGTTGAAGTTGCCGCGGCGGTAGAGCAGGCTTTCGGTCTTGCCCACCACCTCCTCGATTTCCGCCTTGAAGGGCGCGCGCTCGGCCTCGACCAGGCCCGCCATGTCCGGGTCGGGGGTGATCACGTCGCTGAAGATCGGGATCAGCTTGTGGCGGAAGCCCATCATCCGGCCGTCGCGCACGTCCAGATCGACGCGGCTGACGAACTTGCCGTGGCTGCCCGAGGCGATCATGATCGTGTTGCCCACCAGAACGGGTTCGGGCAACGCGTCATGGGTGTGGCCGGTCAGGATCACGTCGATGCCCTGCACGCGGCCGGCCATCTTCTTGTCGACGTCGAACCCGTTGTGCGACAGGCAGACCACCAGGTCGACGCCCTGGCCGCGGACCTCGTCCACCACTTCCTGCATCCGCTCCTCGCGGATGCCGAAGCTGTATTCGGGGAACATCCACTTGGGGTTGGCGATCGGCATGTAGGGGAAGGCTTGGCCGATCACCGCCACGCGCACGCCGCCGCGTTCAAAGATCTTGTAGGGCTCGAACGCCGGTTCGTCCCATTCGGCATCGAAGATGTTGGCGCCCAGGAAGGGGAACTTCAGCTGGGTCTCGACGATCTCCTTCACGCGCGCGGTGCCGAAGGTCCATTCCCAGTGGCTGGTCATGGCGTCGGTCCCCAGCGCGTTGAACAGGTTCACCATGTCCTGCGCGTTGGTCTTGTAGGACGTGTAGGACCCGTGCCAGGTGTCGCCGCCGTCCAGCAGGATCGAGTCCGGCCGCGCCGCGCGGATCGCCTTGACCACGGTGGCGATGCGGTCCATCCCGCCCATCTTGCCATAGGTCCCGGCCAGCGCGACGTAGTCGTCATAGGTCAGGGCATAGGCCTCGGGGCTGCCCTTCTGCAGGTTGAACATCTTGATGAAATCGGCGCCGGTCACATGCGGCGGCTGGCCATAGGCCTCGCCCACGCCCAGGTTGATCTCGGGTTCGCGGAACCATATCGGCACGATCTGGGCGTGGATGTCGGTGACATGGATCAGCGTCACGTTGCCGAAGCTGTCGAATTCCAGCAGCTTGTCCTGCGTCAGCACCTGCTGCGCGGCCAGCCGCGACCAGTTGCCGATGCCCGAGGCACCCCAGAGGGCCGAGGCCGCCACGCTGGCCTGAAGGAATTCGCGGCGCGAGATCATCTTGGTCGTCTCCTGTCAGCGGAAATGGCGTGCCCGTCGCGGGCAAGCGTCCCGCGGCAGACTGGACGTCCATGTTCGGTGTAAATGTCCAAACGAATGGGCGCCCCCGCCGTGGCGGGGGCAACCGGGGTCAGTTCCGGACGGACACGCCCT
Source organism: Rhodobacterales bacterium (assembly GCA_014763725.1). Taxonomy (GTDB): domain Bacteria; phylum Pseudomonadota; class Alphaproteobacteria; order Rhodobacterales; family Rhodobacteraceae; genus JACXUX01. The sequence goes on along the minus strand of JACXUX010000028.1, from coordinate 6,379 downwards.
CGACCGAGAGGCCGTTGCCGCGCGAGGCGACATAGAGCTCCAGCGCCTTTAATTCGTCGCTGCCGGCCTTGAAGGTTTCGGCGCGGGTGTCCCGGACGCAGCCGATTAAGCGCTGCTGCGCCGACAGGATGCCCGCGTTCTTGAGCCGGTAGACCGGGAAGCCGTTGATCTGGCCCTGGCTCAGGTGGTCCGAACGGATGTAGTTGCCGTAGTTGTCCTCGTGGCAATTCGCGCAGGCCAACTCGAGCTGGCCATACCGGGTGTAGTAGATTTCCCTGCCCTTCTCCCAATAGGGCGCGGCGGCACCGTCGGTGGCCACGTTGACCGTCATCCCGCGCGACTGGAACGAGATCAGCGCCAGCATGTCCTTCATGCTCTTGCTGGTCATGCCCCAAGCTTCCAGGCCCATCCGCTCGGTCACGCAGCTGTTGATGTAGTCTTCCATCAGCATCAGCTTGCCGGTCTTTTCATCGACCCGCGGCACGACGGCGCGCAGGCCGGCCATGCTCTCGGGGCTCTGGTGGCAGCCGGCGCAGGATTCGCCGTTCTTGCCCAGGGCCGCGTTCCAGGCATCCAGACCGCGGTCGACGAACACCATGCCGGGGTTGTCGAAGTCGTCCATCTGCATGGCGCGCGTTTCGGCGTCGCGGAAATGCCAGCCGGAATAGATGGTGTCCATCACATCCGACAGGTGGGCCGGGGCCGGGGCCGTGGTCACCATGGTGATCTGACCGTCATCGGTCTCGATCGTCAGGGTGTCCTCGACCGGTTCGGCCCAGGCCATGCCGGTCAGGGCAAGGCCCAGGGCCGTTGCGGTGGCCAGGGCGCTTGTGCGCAGCTTCATTGATTTCCCTCCCTGAAATCTGACGTGGCGGCGCGGCTCAGGCGATCACGATCGGCTTCACGTCTTCGTAGACGGAGCCGTCGTCATCGTACCACGTGAACTTGAAGTCGCCGGCCGCATCCACCCGCGCTTCGAACTCGATGTAGGGGTTGGTCGACACGGCAGGCTCCAGCGTCACGTCGATGACCATCACGCCGTTCAGCTCGCAGGTGAAGCGGTTGATGATCGAGCGCGGGATCAGCGAGCCGTCGGCATTCTTGCGCTGGCCCGATTCCATCGGGTGGCTGATCAGGGTCTTCAGCGTGATGACCTCGCCGACAGCGGCCGACTTGGGAACCTTCACGCGCGGTTTGACGTCTTTTGCCATGGAAATATCCTCGGAATGTCGGGTTGGACCGGGCAGCGATCAGCCGCCGCAGCCGCCGATGGTGACCTTGACGGTGGCGGACGCCTTGGCAAAGCTGCCGTCTTCCATCTTGGCGATGGCGATCACGTTCTGCGTCTTCGACAGACGAATGCGGACCGACGCCATGCGCGACCCGGCGCTCGGGCCGAAGTTGAAGGTGGCAACGCCCGCCTCGGGGTTGCCATCGGCCAGCAGCATGACCGAGGCCGCGCCCGGCGCCTCGAAGGAGATCGGAACGGTGTTGCCGTTTTCGGCGATCTCGGGGGCGGTCAGCGTCACGCCGGCATCGGCCATCGCGGCGCCGCCGGTGAACTTGGCGGTCCAGTCGTCGGCGCTGGCGGCCAGAGCCTGGTAGGGCAGCGCCGCCGCGGCGATCCCGCCAAGGCCGAGCGCGAGCATATCGCGTCTGGTCAGTTTCATGTCACACTCCTCGCGGTTCGGTTTGCAGGGCGGCGGGCCGCCCGGTTCGGGTCTTGCCGCTCACTCCTTGAGCGTCATCAGATAGGCGACCACATCCTCGATCTGCTGGGCGGTCAGGATGGGCGACAGCGGACCTTCGGGGGCCTTGCCGGTATAGCCCGCGCCCGGACGGATGAAGGTCCCGGTCTTGTAGAAGGCCGGCATGATGGTGCCGTCGAAGGTCATCTTGGCGTTCGCCACGATCCCGCGCAGCTGCGCCTCGGTCCAGCGGTCGGGGGCGCCGTTCAGCTCGGGCCCGATGTTGCCGTGGAAGGGCACGTCCGGCATCGTCGAAATGGGATGGCACGCAACGCAGTTGCCCAGCGCTCTGGTGGTCATGATCTTCTTGCCGTTGACCGGATCGCCCGGAACGCCGGTCAGCGACGCCTCGATCGCCCCTTCGACGTAGGTCACGTCGGTGGGCGCGATCTCGGCCGCGAGGCTGGGCGTGATCATCAGGGCAGACAGCGTTGCCCCCAGAATCACTTGGCGCGTCATTGTGGATCTCCCTCAGTTCTCCCGATTCCAAGCTAACCGAGGTATTCCGCAGTATGCAACTAAAAATTCCAATTCTTGCATGTAATGCGATATTTTCTTCCGGGAATAACGCGGGCGTTATCGAAAAAGCCGTGACTTTGCAACGATTTGCCGCAGGTGCACGGCGATGCGCCGCAGCTGCGATGCCGCGGCGCAGTCGGCGTCAGTCGGGGTTGGCCAGCGTGCGGGCCACATACTTCTGGAAGTGTTCGCCGCTGTCGTAGCCGTGTTCCAGCACCCAGGTCAGCAGCGCGCCGGTCGTGCCCTTGCCGAAGGCGCCCGGCATCTGCGCCACGGCGGCCTGCTGGGCGGTCTGGCCCTCGTCCACCGCTTCGGGGAAGAACATCATCGTGGGGGTGAAGACCACGCCCCAGCGAACCGCCATGTCCTTTTCCGACAGCACGGTGCCGTCGAAGTCGGTCACATCGACATCGCCGAACAGGTTCATCTGCACGACGAAGTAGTTGTCGCGGATCAGCGCCTCGATCCTGGGGTCGACAAACACCTCTTCGTGCATCTTCTTGCAGTAGATGCAGCCGCGCTGTTCCCAGATCACCAGCAGGCGCTTGCCCTCGGCATTGGCCTCGGCCAGGTCCTCGGTCATGTCGCGGAAGGTGTCGCGCAGCCAGTCGGGCTTGTGCAGGCCATCGTCGCCCAGCGGGGCCGCCCAGGCGGGCAGCGCCGCCAGCGCCGCCGCGGCGGCCCATGCGAACAGTCGTGTCATGCTATCCTCCGTTGGTCATTTCAGTGTCCCGCTCCAGTCGAAGTTGCGGATCATGACCTCGGCGATGATCGAGACCGAGTTCGTGGCGATCAGCACCGCGAACAGGATCAGCATCGCGCCCATGACCTTTTCGACATGGCCCAGATACTTGCGGTTGCGCCCCACCCAGCCCAGGAAGGGCCGCGCGAAGAAGGCCGCCACGACGAAGGGCAGCGTCATCGCCAGGCCATAGACCAGGAGCAGCGTGCCCCCCCGCCACAGGTCGCCCATGCCGCTGGCCACCATCAGGATCGCGGCCAGCGCCGGGCCCACGCAGGGCGTCCAGCCAAAGCCGAAGGCCAGCCCCATGACATAGGCGCCCAGCACGGTCGTGGGCTCGGCCTTGGCCTCGATCCGGGCCTCGCGATACAGGAAGCCGATCCGAATCACCCCGAGGAAATGCAGGCCGAACACCAACAGGATGCCCGCCGCGACATAGGACAGCTTGTCCTTCCAGGCGATGAAGGCCTGCCCCAGCGCCGTGGCCCCCAGCCCCAGCAGGACGAAGATCGTCGTCACCCCCAGCGCAAAGGCCACCGCCGACACGATCAGCCGCCGCTGCGCACCCGGCGCGATGCCGCCGTCCGACCGCAGCTCGTGCATCGAAATCCCGGCCATGTAGCTGAGATAGAAGGGAACCATCGGCAGGATGCAGGGCGACAGAAAGGAAAGGATGCCGGCCAGCGCCGCGCCCCCGTAGGAAATTTCAAGCAAATGCGATCCCTCCCGATCCGGACTGGCCAAGGACGCCGGAACACATTACAATCCTTATATATATTGGGGGGTGCGTCAATAATGCTCTTGCGTTCGCTGAAAACCGCTTTCTTGGCACTGGTCTTCACCGCAGGCGCCGCCGCGGCCGAACTGCGGCTGGTCATGTTCGAACAGGCCGGCTGCGTCTATTGCGAACGCTGGAAGGCGGAGGTGGGCGACGCCTATCGCGTCACGGCCGAGGGGCGCGCCGCCCCCCTGATGCCGATGGACATCCGCGACCCTGTGCCGACCGACATCTCGCTGCAGCGCCGCCCGGTCTATACGCCGACCTTCGTCCTGTTGCAGGACGGGGTAGAGATCGGCCGGATCGAGGGTTATCCGGGCGAGGATTTCTTCTGGGGCCTGCTGGGTCAGATGCTGACCGGCGCAGGCGTCGACCTGAGCGGGTCCTGAGACCGCCCGGGCTGCCCGGCGCCGCAGGGTTGCGGCAGTTCGGGCACAGTGTACGATGTTCGGGGGGCGCGCCCTTTCCGCGCCGCAACGTGCGTGCTAAGCGCAGCGCTTGACACTGCGTGTGGCGGCCTGCGCCCTGCCCCGGCGCCGCCGGCGCAGCGGCAGGGGGCGATGGGGGGGACGTGATGTCTCTGGACAACCTTCGCGACAACGATCTTCGGGCGCCCGCCGCCTGCGCCGTCCTGTCGCCCGAAGAGATGATGGTCCAGGCCACCGATGCCGCCAACTTCCTCAAGGCGCTGGCCCACGAAGGCCGGCTGATGATCCTGTGCCACCTCTCCTCGGGCGAGAAATCCGTCACCGAGCTTGAAACCCTGCTGTCTTCGCGTCAGGCTGCGGTCAGTCAGCAGCTGGCGCGGCTGCGGCTCGAGGGGCTGGTCGGCTGCCGCCGCGACGGCAAGGCGATCTACTATTCCATCAGCGACCCCAAGGTCAGCCGCGCCATCGAGCTGGTCTACGACCTGTTCTGCAAGCCGGCATAGAACCGGTGCAATCGCCACAGGGGCGCGGGGGCGCCCCGGACGGGAGGGGAAGATGGACGCGTTGCCATGGGGCGCCGTTGCGGCGCTGATCGGTCTTGCGGGCGGCATCGTGCTGGGGCTGGCCGCCCGGCTGGGGGAATTCTGCACGCTGGGCGCGATCGAGACCGCCGTCTATGGCGACGACCAGCGTCGGCTGCGGCTGTGGGGGGTGGTGCTGGGCACCGCGATCCTGGCCACCCATCTGGGGGCCGCGGCGGGGCTGATCGACCTGGGCGCCACCTTCTACCATTCGATCGCGTGGAACCCGCTCGCCTCGATCCTGGGCGGGCTGATGTTCGGCTATGGCATGGCGATGGCGGGCAACTGCGGCTTTGGCGCGCTGGTGCGGTTCGGCGGCGGCGATCTGCGGTCGCTGGTGGTGCTGGTGGTCATGGGCATCTTCGGCTTTGTCGCGCTGGCGGGGCCGCTGGCGCCGCTGCGCATGGCGCTGTTTCCCCAGCCCGAAACCACGGTGCCGCAGGGGCCGGCCGCGCTGCTGGGCGGGGCCAGCACGCTGTGGGTGGCGCTGCCGGTGGCCGCGCTGTGCCTGGCCTGGGCGCTGTCGCATGCACCGCTGCGCCGGTCGGTGCGGCAGCTGGTCTGGGGCGTGGCCGCGGGTCTGGCCGTCGCCGGCTGCTTTCTGGGCACCAGCTGGGTGCATGCGGAATCGCTGGGCGCGATCGCGGTCGAGGGGCCGTCCTTCACCGCGCCGATCGGGCGGACGCTGCTGTATCTGATGACCTCGACCGCGGGCGGGATCACCTTTTCGGTGGGCAGCGTGACGGGCGTGCTGATCGGGGCGCTGGCCGGGTCGCTGATCCGCGGCCTGTTCCGGTGGGAGGCCTGCGAAGACCCGCGCGAGCTGGGCCGCCAGGTGGGCGGGGCCGCGCTGATGGGCATCGGCGGCGTGCTGGCCATGGGCTGTTCGGTGGGCCAGGGCGTGACCGCCTTTGCCACGCTGGCCTGGTCGGGCCCGGTCACGCTGGCCGCGGTGGCGGTGGGCGCGGTCTATGGGCTGCGGCGGCTGATCGGCGGCTTCCAGCCGGGCTGAGCGCCCTTCAGGGCGCGGCGGCCGTCACCTCGACCTCGACCAGAAACTCGGGCCGGGTAAAGCCGGACACGATCACCAGGGTCGAGGCCGGCAGCCGGTCCACCCCCGCCAGCCAGGCATCGCGCGCCGCCATGTAGGCGGGGAAATGCGCGCGGTCGGTGACAAAGGCATTCAGCCGGATCGCATCGGCCGGGCGCATCCCGGCCTCGGCCAGGATCGCCGCGCAGTTGGCCAGGCACAGCTGCGCCTGGCCCAGGGCGTCGGGCGGCACATGGTCGTCGGGCCCGATCCCCAGCTGGCCCGAGGTGACCACGATCCGCCAGCCTGCGGGCACCTCGACCCCATGCGCATAGCGGCCGAAGGGCGGGCGGATCCGGGGCGGCATCAGCGGGCGCATGGGGCACCTTCACGGGGGACGTCTGCCCCCAGACTTGGCCCGGGGCGGCCCCCGCCACAAGCCCGCGCGCGTCCTGCATCCCACGGTCGCACGAAACAGGTGCAAGACGGGCCGTTTTCGCCCAGACTTCGGGCAGATCGCGGGGGATTCCCCCCCTTGCGGGCGGTCGGCCCC
>JACXUX010000027.1 GCA_014763725.1 Rhodobacterales bacterium | reverse complement strand
GCCGCGGCCGGTGGTTGCGTCTTTGCCATGGCTCCCCCTTGCACGCGCTCTGTGCCTTGCGCCGACCCTAGCCCCGCTGGGGGGGCGGCTTCAAGGCTTGCTGCCGTCCTGGATCAGATCGTCCAGCGCCGCCAGCATCGACGCGGCATCGGGCCGCAGGGCGATCTTCAGCCGGTCGGGGCGCAGCGCGGCCAGCGGTTCGGCCGCGGCGGGGCTGATCGCGGCCAGCCACAGCGGGGCGCGCGCGCCCCGCACCGCCGGATCGGCCGCCAGCAGCGCCGCCGTCCGGGGCGAGAACACCGGAATCGCCACCGGCCCAGGCCCGGCCAGCAGGGCCGCCGCCGCATCCGACAGGGGGCGGGGCTCCTGGGCATAGACCACCGCCTCGGCCGCGGGCTGACCGGCCGCGGTCAGGCGGGCGGCGACCTGGCCGCGCGCCTCGCGCCCGCGCAGATGCAGCAGCGGGCCCTGCGGCCCGGCGGCCAGGATCGCGGCCACCAGCGCCGCGGCATCGCCCGCGGCGCTGCGGGCGGGCAGGCCGGCCTCGCGCGCGGCCTGGGCAGTGCGGTCGCCCACGCACCAGGCGGGCCGCACCGGCAGGCCCCGCCGCAGCAGCGCCTGCACCCCGGTTTCCGAGGTCAGCACATAGCCCGCCCAGTCGCCCGGGGGCAGCACCACCTCGGGAAAGACCGGCGCCATCAGGGGCGAGGTCACGAGGCGCAGGCCCGGCCCCAGCTGCGCGCGCAGCTGATCGGCCAGGCGGTCGCCCTGCGCCGGGGGTCGGGTCAGAAGGACGGCAGGCAGTGCGCCTGCGCGGGATTGTGTGGCCATGCCCCCGGTGTTACCTGCGGAGGTGCCCCCGAAACAAGTGCCATGCCCGATACGCTGACCCTTCTTGGCCTGGAAAGCAGCTGCGACGATACCGCCGCGGCCGTGGTCCGGCATGTGCCGGGCCAGGCGCCGGTCATCCTGTCGTCGGTGGTGGCCGGGCAGGCCGACCTGCATGCCCCCTTTGGCGGCGTGGTGCCCGAGATCGCCGCCCGCGCCCATGCCGAGCGTCTGGACCATTGCGTCGAACAGGCGCTGGACCAGGCGGGCGTCGTGCTGGCCGATCTGGACGCGGTGGCCGTCACCGCGGGGCCCGGGCTGATCGGCGGGGTGCTGTCGGGGGTGATGACGGCCAAGGCGCTGGCCGCGGCGCTGGGTCTGCCGCTGGTGGGGGTGAACCATCTGGCGGGCCATGCGCTGACCCCGCGGCTGACCGACGGGCTGGCGTTTCCCTATCTGATGCTGCTGGTCAGCGGCGGGCACTGCCAGTTCCTGGTGGTGCAGGCGGCTGACCGGTTTACCCGGCTGGGCGGCACGATCGACGATGCCCCGGGCGAGGCCTTCGACAAGGTGGCCAAGGTGCTGGGCCTGCCCCAGCCCGGCGGCCCCGCGGTCGAGGCCGAGGCGGCCGCGGGCGACCCCCTGCGCTTCGCCCTGCCCCGGCCGCTGCTGGACCGGCCGGGCTGCGACCTGTCCTTCTCGGGGCTGAAGACGGCGGTGCTGCGGGCGCGCGACGGGCTGGTGGCGGCGCAGGGCGGGCTGACGGTGCAGGACCGGCGTGACCTGTGCGCGGGCTTTCAGGCCGCGGTGGCCGATGTGCTGGCGGAAAAGACCCGCCGGGCGCTGGCGGCATCGGGCATGGCGGTGCTGGCGGTGGCGGGGGGCGTGGCCGCCAATGCCACGATCCGCGCCCGGCTGACGGCGGTCTGCGCGGCGGCGGGCGCGCGCTGTGTCGCCCCGCCGCTGCGGCTGTGCACCGACAATGCCGCGATGATCGCCTGGGCCGGGATCGAGCGGCTGCGGCTGGGGCTGACCGACGGGATGGACCTGCCCGCCCGGCCGCGCTGGCCGCTGGACGACCGCGCGGCGCCGATGATCGGCGCCGGCCGCAAGGGGGCCAAGGCATGATCGGCATCGCAGGCGCGGGCGCCTTTGGCGCGGCGCTGGCCATCGCGCTGGCCGCGCGCGGCCCGGTCACGCTGTGGGCGCGGGGGGCCGGGACGGGGCGCGAGGTGCCCCGCCTGCCCGGCGTGCAGCTGCCCGATGCGGTGCATCGCACCGCGCGGATCGGGGATCTGGCCGCCTGCGACACGGTGCTGCTGGCCCTGCCCGCGCAGGCGCTGGCGGGGTTCCTGGCCGGGCCGGGGGCGGCGCTGGACGGCCGCGCGCTGGTGGCCTGCGGCAAGGGGATCGACCTGACGACGCTGCAGGGCCCCTCGGCCGTGATCGCCGCGGCCTGTCCGGCGGCCCTGCCCGCGGTGCTGACCGGCCCCAGTTTCGCCGCCGACATCGCCCGCGGCCTGCCCACGGCCCTGACGCTGGCCTGCGCCGACGATGCCGCGGGGTCCGCGCTGCAGGCGGCGCTGTCGACGCCCGCCCTGCGGCTTTACCGCACGACCGACGTGACCGGGGCCGAGCTGGGCGGCGCGCTGAAGAACGTGATCGCCATCGCCGCGGGCGTGACGATCGGCGCGGGCCTGGGCGACAGCGCGCGCGCGGCCGTGCTGACCCGCGGCTATGCCGAGATGCTGCGCCTCGCCCTGGCGCTGGGGGCGCGGGCGGAAACGCTGGCGGGCCTGTCGGGGCTGGGCGATCTGGTGCTGACCTGCACCAGCCCGCAGTCGCGCAACTTCCGCCATGGCCTCGCCCTGGGCGAGGGCCGCGCCCCCGACCCCGCCGCCACGGTCGAGGGCGTGGCCACCGCCCGCGCCGCCGTGCGCCTGGCCGGCCTGCGCGGGGTCGAGATGCCGCTGGCCACCGTCGTCGCCGCCCTGTGCGACGGCCGCATCGACCTGCGCCAGGCCATCGATTCGCTACTGTCCCGTCCCCTGAAACCGGAGTGACCCATGCGCGTTGCGCTGATCTGCCACGACAAGCCCGGCCACCTGCAGACCCGGCTCGACACCCGCGCCGCCCATCTGGCGCATATCAAGTCCTCGGGCGTGGTCGAGATGGCCGGCCCCCTGCTGGACGACCAGGGCCAGATGACCGGCAGCCTGGTGGTGCTGAATGTCGACACGCTGGACCAGGCCCGCGCCTGGGCCGCGGCCGACCCCTATGCCCAGGCCGGCCTGTTCGAGCGCGTGACCCTGACCGAATGGAAGAAGGTGATCGGCTGATGGCGCACTGGCTGTTCAAATCGGAACCCGACGCCTGGAGCTGGGACCAGCAGATCGCAAGGGGCGCGGCAGGCGAGGAATGGACCGGCGTGCGCAACTATCAGGCGCGCAACAACATGCGCGCGATGAAGGTGGGCGATACCGGGTTCTTCTACCACTCCAACATCGGCAAGCAGATCGTGGGCCTGGTCGAGGTGATCCGCGAAAGCGCCCCCGACAGCACGACCGACGATCCGCGCTGGGACTGCGTGGTGATCCGCGCGCTGCGCCCGCTGGCGCGGCCGATCAGCCTGGACGAATGCAAGACGGTGCCGGAACTGGCGCAGATGGTTCTGGTGAACAACACCCGACTGTCGGTGCAGCCGGTGTCCGATGCGGAATGGCAGGTGATCTGCCGACTGGGCGGGGTCGCGCCCTGACGGCCGCCGCGCCCATGCGAAATGGGAGGCCCGGCAGACCGGAACCCCCCACCACCCCACGTGCACCCCTTCGCACCACGTGAAACTGTATCGGTTCCGGGCATCCTGCCCCGTGGTTCGAAGATGCCCCGGATCGCGCACGGATCCAAATGCGGAATTTCCCGCATTTGAATCGACTTTGCCGGGGGGCGCCGGTCAGCCGTAGACGGCGTCCTTGCCGAAATGCTTGACCAGCAGGTAATAGACCACCGCGCGATACTTGTTCCGTTCCGACCGGCCATAGGTTTCGATCACCTTGTCGATGGCGGCGGTCAGCTCGGGCCCGTCGGCCAGGCCCAGCTTCTTCATCAGGAAATTCGTCCGCACGGTTTCCAGCTCGGACCCGCTGGACCCGGCCACGGTCGAGCTGTCGGCATTGTAGATCGCCGGCCCCAAGCCCAGGGTGACCTTGGTCAGCAGCGCCATGTCGGGTTCGACGCCGCATTTGGTCCGCAGATCCTCGGCGTATTTCACGATCAGGTCGTCACGCTTGCTCATGCTGTCTCCTCCATCGGGTTCGGGCCCGCGGGAAAAGCTTAGGCGACCACAGCCTGCGCGGGAAAGGAAATTCCGCCGCTCAGCGATCCAGCGAGATGATGAACTGGTTCGCCATCAGCCGCAGCTGCGCCTGGCTGCCCAGTTCGGCCATCACCGCCTCGACCGCGCGGCGGACGGGGGCGCCGCGGGCCTCGGCCTGCCAGTTGTAGTCGTCGCCCGCGATGATGCCCTTGGGCTTCACCTTGCGCAGGCTGAGCGCCAGGTCCTGGTTGATGAAGGGTTCGTTGTGATTGCCGTCCAGATAGATCCAGTCCAGATGGCCGTCGGGCAGGGCGGACAGCGCCGCCTCGCTGGTGGCGCGATGGATGCGCACGCGCGGGTCGCCCTCGAACATCGCGACGACGGAACGATACTTTTCCTCCATCAGGAATTCGTTCTTCTTCCGGCCAAAGCCGGTGTTGGCGAATTCCGGCATGTATTGCCAGGGGTCGATCAGATGCAGCTCGGCCGGTTCGCAGATCTCGAGGATGCGGCGGCTGAAGGCGCCTTCCCAGACGCCGACCTCGGCCACGCGGCCGCCCTTGGGCAGGCTTTGCAGCATCCGCCCGCGCAGCGCCTCGCGCCGCGAGGCCTGGCCCTCGGCCGTCGTGTCGGACGTGGTGGGGTCGTTCATGCCGCTGTCCCCCTGCCCCGTTTCGGGCGACCGGTCCGTGCCGGTTTCTAGAGCAGATTAGGCGCGGCGCGCGGGCCGCGCCAGCGGGTCCTGCGGGGGTGCAGGGCCGGCGTGGCGCGGCGGCCACGCGCCGGCCCTGCGGCCGGATCAGTAGCGGTAGTGATCGGGCTTGAACGGGCCTTCGACCGTCACGCCGATATAGGCGGCCTGGTCGGGGCGCAGTTCGGTCAGCCGGACGCCGATCTTCTTCAGATGCAGGCGGGCGACCTTTTCATCCAGATGCTTGGGCAGGATATAGACGCCGGGGGCATAGTCCGCGCCACGCGTCCACAGCTCGATCTGCGCCAGCACCTGGTTGGTGAAGCTGGCCGACATGACAAAGCTGGGATGGCCCGTGGCATTGCCCAGGTTCAGCAGGCGTCCTTCGGACAGCAGGATGATCCGGTTGCCCGAGGGCATCTCGATCATGTCCACCTGGTCCTTGATGTTCGTCCACTTGTGGTTGCGCAGGGCGGCCACCTGGATTTCGTTGTCGAAGTGCCCGATGTTGCCGACGATGGCCATGTCCTTCATCGCGCGCATGTGCTCGATGCGGATCACGTCCTTGTTGCCGGTGGTGGTGATGAAGATGTCGGCGCTGTCGACCACGTCTTCCAGCAGCACGACCTCGAACCCGTCCATCGCGGCCTGCAGCGCGCAGATCGGGTCGATCTCGGTCACCTTGACGCGCGCCCCGGCGCCGCGCAGCGACGCGGCAGACCCCTTGCCCACGTCGCCATAGCCGCAGACGACGGCCACCTTGCCGGCCATCATCGTGTCGGTCGCGCGGCGGATGCCGTCGACCAGGCTTTCCTTGCAGCCATACTTGTTGTCGAATTTCGACTTGGTGACGCTATCGTTGACGTTGATCGCCGGGAAGGGCAGCAGGCCCTTCTTGTGCAGGTCATACAGGCGATGCACGCCGGTCGTCGTCTCCTCGGACACGCCGCGGATCGCGTTGCGCTGGCGGGTGAACCAGCCGGGGCTGGCGGCCAGACGCTTGCGGATCTGTTCGAACAGGCAGACCTCTTCCTCGCTGGTGGGCACGGCGATCAGGTCGGTTTCGCCCGCCTCGACCCGCGCGCCCAGCAGGATATACAGCGTGGCATCCCCGCCGTCGTCCAGGATCATGTTGCAGGTGCCTTCGGCGAACTGGAAGATCCGGTCGGTGAAGGCCCAGTATTCGGCCAGCGTCTCGCCCTTGTGGGCAAAGACCGGCACGCCCGCGGCGGCGATCGCGGCCGCAGCATGGTCCTGGGCCGAGAAGATGTTGCACGATGCCCAGCGCACCTCGGCCCCCAGGGCCACCAGCGTCTCGATCAGCACGCCGGTCTGGATCGTCATGTGCAGGCTGCCGGCGATGCGGGCGCCCTTCAGCGGTTTCGACGCGCCGAATTCCTCGCGCAGCGCCATCAGGCCCGGCATCTCGGTTTCGGCGATGGTCAGTTCCTTGCGGCCGAAATCGGCAAGCGACAGATCCTTGACGGCGTAATCGGCGGTCATTGGCCGCGGGCTCCTGTTCAATGCGTTCCGGGGGGGGCACATAGCACCGCAGGGCGGTTTCGACAACGCCGCGAGGGCCGTTGCATCGCCGCGGGCCGCGGGCTAGCCCGGTGGGGCAAGAGGTGACGCATGCCGAAACATCCCCCCCGCGCCTGGCAGCGGATGCTGTCGGGCCGCAGGCTGGACCTGCTGGACCCCACGCCCGTCGACATCGAGGTCGAGGACATCGCCCATGGCCTGGCCTTTGTCGCGCGCTGGAACGGCCAGACCCGGGGCGACTGGCCCTATTCGGTGGCCGAACATTCGCTGCTGGTCGAGGATCTGTTCACCCGCATGAACCCCGCCCAGCCCGCGAAGTGGCGGCTGGCGGCGCTGCTGCACGATGCGCCCGAATATGTGATCGGCGACATGATCAGCCCGGTCAAGGCGGCGGTGGGTGCGGCCTATGCCGATCTGGACGCGCGGCTGGCGGCGGCGGTGCACATCCGCTTCGGCCTGCCCGCGGCGATCCCTGCGCCGGTCAAGCGCGCGATCAAGGCGGCGGACCGGGTGTCGGCCTGGATGGAGGCAGTGCGCATCGCGGGCTTTGCCGAACCCGAGGCCGACCGGCTGTTCGGCCGGCCGTCGGCTGCGCTGATCGCGGATCTGGAGATCCGCCTGCGCCCGCCCGCCCTGGTCAGGGCGGACTATCTGGCGCGTCATGCGGCCCTGCTGGCCGCGTGCAGTCAATAGGCCCGTGCTTCGTGGCTGCTGCCACCGGCCCGGGGGTTCTTGTCCTGGCGGGTGGCGATCAGCAGGGCCTGAGCGAGAATCGCTAACATGTGTTGCTCCTGTAGGTGATCGTCGGTAACGCTCAGATGGTGTTTTTCCGGGGCTTGTGCCAGTCTGGAAAACTATCTGACCTATAGCTGGGCTAACAGATCAATGCCGATGGACTGGCGCCGCATGCCGCCGCTGACCGCCCTTCGCGCCTTTGAGGCGACGGCGCGGCTGTCCGGGTTCAGCCAGGCCGCGCGCGAGCTGAACGTGACCCATGCCGCCGTGGCCCAGCAGGTCCGCGCGCTGGAGGATCACCTGGGCCAGTCGCTGGTGCGCCGCGAGGGGCGCGCGCTGGTGCTGACCGAGGCGGGCAGCCGCCTGGCCCAGGCCCTGGGCGAGGGGTTTTCCACCATCCAGGCCGGGGTCGAGGCGCTGCAGGCCGGCCAGGCCGAACGCCCCGTCCGCATCAGCCTGACCACCGCCTTTGCCGCGCAATGGCTGATGCCGCGGCTGCGCGACTTCTGGGACAAGCATCCCGACATCGGCCTGTCGCTGCACCCCGATCCGCATGTGGTGGACCTGCGGCGCGAGGGGATGGACCTGGCCATCCGCTTCGGCAACGGCCAGTGGCCGGGGCTGGACAGCCGGTTCCTGACCTCGGCGCGGCTGGTGATCGTGGGCACGCCCGACCTGACCGGCGGGCGCAGCGACCTGACGGCGGATGAGATGTCGGCCCTGCCCTGGATCATCAGCGAGGACTGGCCCGAACTGCCCGACTGGCTGGCCGCCCAGGGCATCCGCCCCGATCCCGACCTGGTCGCCGCCTTCCCGACCGAGGATCTGGCCCTGGCCGCCGCGCGCCAGGGGCTGGGGCTGATGGTGGAAAGCATGGCCCTGGTCGAGGACGACCTGGACACCGGGCGGCTGGTTCTGGTGCGCGACGGGGCCGAGGCGCTGCCTGGCTATTTCATCGTGACCCCGCAGGGCCCGCAGCGGCCCGCGGTGAAACGCTTTCTGGCCTGGCTGCGCGCGCAAAGCTGACGCCTGCGCCCGCCACAGCGGGCACAGGCGGCGGGGTCAGATCAGCATGTCCTCGGGCGTCTTGCCCTGGGCCAGCGCGGCCAGGAACCAGCCTGGCTTGCGGCCGCGGCCCGACCAGGTGTCGGCCGGATTGGCGGGATTGGCGTATCTCGCCACCGGTTCGGCCCGCTTCTTTGCCGCAGGCGCCACGGCCAGCAGTTCGGGCAGCGTGAAGCCCAGCGCCCGGGCGCGGTCCTCGATTTCGGCCAGCGCGTCCTTCTTGCGCCGGTCCTCATAACTGGCGATGGCCCGTTCGACCTGGCCCTTCAGCTCGCGCAATTCCTTCAGCGACAGGTCGTTAAGATTGATGTCCATCTGTCCCTAGTGGCTCCCATTACGAAAGTGCACCAAACACTCCAGCAACTGGAATAGGCCCGAATTGCCCGGCCCGCAACCTGCCCGAAAGGAGAGGGGCGCGAATTCCGCCCGAATGGGCGGATCACGCCCGCCGCGATGTCATTTCGGGCTGCGCTTGGCCAGAATTCGCTGCAGGGTGCGGCGATGCATGTTCAAACGGCGGGCGGTTTCGGACACGTTGCGGTCGCACTGTTCATAGACCCGCTGGATGTGTTCCCAGCGCACCCGGTCGGCCGACATCGGGTTTTCCGGCGGCGGCGGCAGGGTTTCGCCGCGCGCCAGCAGGGCATTCGCGATCTCGTTCGCATCGGCGGGTTTCGACAGATAATCCGTCGCGCCGATCTTCACGGCCGCCACGGCGGTGGCAATGGCGCCATAGCCCGTCAGCACCACGATGCGGCAATCGGGGCGGCGTTCGCGCAGCGCCTCGACCACGTCGAGGCCATTGCCGTCCTCCAGCCGCAGGTCGACCACGGCATAGGCCGGGGGCCGGGCCAGCGCGATGGCCTTGCCGGCCGCCACGCTTTCCGCGGTTTCAGGCTGGAACCCGCGCTTTTCCATCGCCTTGGCCAGACGCTTGACGAAGGCCTCGTCATCGTCGACCAGCAGCAGCGTGCGGTCCTCGCCCAGCCCTGCGGCATCCGTGTCAGCCATTGCCCTGCCCTTGTGTCACCTGCCGTCCGTCTGTTCTAGGGCCGCCAGCCGCCTGGGTCAATTTCCTCGCGCCGCATCAAGGAAACAGGCCACCCGCTCGGCCATCTGGTCGGCCGTATCCTCGCGCCGGAAGAAGTCGACGAAACCGATACCCGGCAGCACCAGATAGGTGAAGGTGGAATGGTCGATCAGGTAATTCACCTGATCCTCCTGGTCCTTGATGTTGTAATAGGTCTTGTAGGCCTGGCTGGCCGCGCGGATCTGTTCGGGCGTGCCGGTCAGCCCGATCATCCGCGGGTGCATCACGTCGGTGAATTCGGCCAGCAGTTCGGGCGTGTCGCGCCGGGGGTCCACGCTGATGAAGACCGGCGTCACCTCATGGCCCATTTCCTCCAGGATATCGACCGCCTCGGCATTGCGGGCATTGTCCAGCGGGCAGACATCGGGACAGAAGGTATAGCCGAAATAGACCAAAGAAGGTTTCGTGATCACCTGGGCGTCGGTCACCGTGGCGCCGGTTTCGTCGATCAGGGTAAAGGGGCCGCCGATGGCGCCCGCCCCGCCCGCCACCTGGCCGCCGCGGCATTGCGCAAAGGGGTCGTCCGACCCTCCGCGGCCCAGCACGAACCAGGCCGATCCGGCCAGCAGCGCCACCACCACGGCCGCCGCACTTGCTGCATAAAGACGCGTCATCGCACCCCCCGTTTCCGAAGCTGCGCATTGATCCCGCAGAACGCGGCCCGTAACAATGGGTAAAACCGACACGGATGCGCGATGGACCAGCTTGCCTTCGGTCACCTGACCCGCGACACGCGCAGCGACTGGGTCCGCATGCGCACGCTGATCCTGCTGCGCTGGATCGCCATTGCCGGGCAGCTGGCCACCATCAGCGTGGCCGACCGGGTGCTGAAACTGGCCCTGCCGGTGGGCTTCTGCTATCTGGTCGTGGGCGCGGCGGTGATCGCGAACCTGATCGCCGTGTTCATCTTCCCCGAGACGAAGCGGCTGTCCGAGGCCGAGGCGCTGCTGACGCTGCTGTTCGACGTGGCGCAGCTGGCCTTTCTGCTGTTCCTGACCGGCGGGCTGAACAACCCCTTTGCGCTGCTGATCCTGGCGCCGGTCACCATCTCTGCGCTGGCGCTGGAATTGCGCACGACCGTCATCCTGGGCGGGGCGGCGATCGGGATGGTGTCGCTGCTGGCCTGGTTCCATGTGCCGCTGCGGCAGGCCGACGGCGCCGAACTGGCCGTGCCGCCGCTGTTCGGCCAGGGCTTCTGGCTGGCCATTGTCATCGGGATCGTGTTCCTGGCCACCTATTCGCGCCGCGTCGCGACGGAAATCCGCGGCATGTCCGATGCGCTGCTGGCCACGCAGATGGCGCTGGCGCGCGAACAGAAGCTGACCGACCTGGGCGGCGTGGTGGCCGCGGCCGCGCATGAACTGGGCACGCCGCTGGCCACGATCACGCTGGTCAGCTCCGAACTGGCCGAGGAACTGGCCGACCGCCCCGACCTGGCCGAGGATGCGCGCCTGATCCGCAGCCAGGCCGACCGCTGCCGCGACATCCTGCGCGGCATGGGCCGGGCGGGCAAGGACGACACCCACCTGCGCCGCGCGCCCCTGCAGGCCGTGCTGCGCGAAGCCGCCGAGCCGCATCTGAACCGCGGCAAGCAGGTGCTGTTCCATCTGGAAGGCATGGACGGCGACGCCCGGCAGCCGCTGATCCACCGCCACCCCGAGGTGATCCACGGCCTGCGCAACCTGATGCAGAACGCGGTGGATTTCGCCCGGTCCCGGGTCTGGATCGACGGGGTCTGGACCGGGTCGCGCATCTCGGTGCGGATCATCGACGACGGCCCCGGCTATCCGCCGCATGTGCTGGGCCGGATCGGCGACCCCTTCGTGCGCAGCCGCGCGGATGAGGATCCCGCCGCCGCCCCCCGCCCGGGGTATGAGGGGATGGGCCTGGGCCTGTTCATCGCCAAGACCCTGCTGGAACGCAGCGGGGCCGAGCTCAGCTTTGCCAATGGCGGCGATCCCTTCCTGTCGGGCAGCGAACATCCCGAACGGTCGGGCGCGATCGTCGAGGTCATCTGGCCCCGCGACCGCATCGAGGTGCAGCCCGACAGCCCGCTGGCCCGCAACGCCCCGATTGCCGCAACCTGACGGCGGCGCGGCCGGTGCGATTAACGGCCCATTAACTCGGAACCGCCACGGTTGAGCGCAAGGGGAGGGGATTCCCCACCGGCGGGAGAGGGCAATGGACATTTTCCTGACTCTGGGGCTGATCTGCGTGGCGGCGCTGACGGCGGCTGCGGCTGTCCTGGCGCTCGGCGATGGCGACAGCGATCTGTCGCTGCTGGCGGCGGACGAACCGCCGGGCCGGGCCCTGTTCCTGTTCGACGGCGAACGGCTGGTCGATGCCTCGCCCGGCGGGCGGGCGCTGTTGTCGCGCGTGCCGGTGTCGGGCGGCGCCTGGGCGCGGCTCTGCGCCCATCTGGCCCCGCGCTTCCCGGGGGTCGAGGCCGATCTGCGCCGGATCGAGGAGATCGGCCGCCTCACCCGGAACGAGGCCGGCGACACCCGCCGCCCGCATCTGCTCACCGCGGAATGGCGCGGCGGGCTGGTGCGCATCGCCCTGACCGACCCGGTGGCCGAGGGCTCGGCCCCCATCGTCGACCCGCTGCTGCTGACCGCGATCGAGGATGAGGCCGCGCTGCTGCGCCGCGTGCTGGCCGAGACGCCGCTGCTGGTCTGGCGCGAAACGGCCGAGGGCGCCGTGGTCTGGGCGAACGAAACCTATCTGGCCACCGCCCGCCTGACCCGCCCGGATGAGGATGGCGACGCCCTGCCCTGGCCGCTGCCCGCGATCTTTCCCGCCGGCGTGCAGCCCGGGCGGGCACGGCTGGACCTGCCCGCGGGCCCGCCGCGCTGGTTCGACCTGCAGATCCACCCCGACGGGGCGGACGGCCGGCTGATCCAGGCGCTGCCGATCGACGCCACGGTGCAGGCCGAAACGGTGCTGGCCGAATTCCGCCAGACGCTGACCAAGACCTTTGCCGAACTGCCCGTGGGCCTGGCCATCTTCGACCGCGGCCGGCGGCTGGCGCTGTTCAACCCCGCGCTGCACGACATGACGCTGCTGCCGGTCGACTTCCTGTCGGCCCGCCCCTCGCTGGGCGACGTGTTCGACGCGCTGCGCGACCGCCGCATGATCCCCGAACCCAAGGACTACCGGTCGTGGCGGCGGCAGTTGCTGTCGCTGGAACAGAAGGCGACCTCGGGCCGCTATGATGAGGTGTGGAACCTGCCCGGCGGGCGCACCTATCGTGTGATCGGCCGGCCGCATCCCGACGGGGCGATGGCGCTGCTGTTCCAGGACATCTCGCCCGAGATCACCCGCCTGCGGCGCGACCGCGCCGATGCCGAGCTGGCCCAGGCCGTGGTCGATCAGATGACCGAGGGGGTCGCGGTCTTTTCCGCCGCCGGCACGCTGGTGATGGCCAATGCCGCCTATGCGGAGTTGTGGGGCGAGGATCCCGACGCCCAGCTGGGTCAGGTCGGCTTCGACCGCATGGCGCACAAGTGGCGCCAGGCCAGCGCCCCCACCCCGCTGTGGGACCGGGTCGAGGCGCTGTTCACCCGCACCGCCGACCGCCGTCCCGTCCAGGGCACCGCGCGACTGGCAGACGGCCGGCTGCTGGAATGCCGGTTCCTGCCCCTGCCCGGCGGGGCGTCGCTGGCGGGCTTCCGCCCCGCCGCACTGAACCAGCCCGCGGCGGGTGAGACCCGCCGCAGCGCCTGACGCCGGTCGCCGGTGGCCCCGGCCCGGGCCACGACGCCCCCGGTCCGGCCGCGGCCCCGTCGCAACGCTTGCGCTGGGTCAAGGACGCAGCCCCCACCTTCTGCCATGGGATCAGACAGGCACCGAAAGGTGGGGGGGAATCGTGGGCGACTGGGCCGTGCCGTTCGCGAATCGTGACGATGCCGGGCGCAGACTGGCCGAGGAACTGGTCAGACGCGGCTACGACGACCCGGTGGTGCTTGCGCTGCCGCGCGGTGGGGTGCCGGTGGCCGCCGAAATCGCCGAGGCGCTGGGCGCCCCGCTGGACCTGATCTTGGTGCGCAAGATCGGCGCGCCGCGCAACCCCGAGGTCGCGCTGGCCGCCGTGGTCGAGGGCGACCCGCCCGAGCGGGTGGTGAACGAACAGGTGCTGCGGCATTCCGGTGCCGACGCGGCCTATCTGGAACAGGAAACCGCGCGTCAGGTGGCCGAACTGCAGCGCCGCCGTGACCTCTATCTGGGCAACCGGCCCAGATCCCGGGTGCGGGGGCGCACGGCCATCGTCGTGGATGACGGACTGGCAACCGGCGCCACGATGAAGGCGGCGCTGATCGCGCTGCGGCGCTGGGGGGCCGCGCGGGTGGTCGTGGCGCTGCCCGTCGCGCCCGCCTCGGAACTGCCGGTGCTGCAGCAGATCGCGGATGACGTGGTCTGCCTGCTTGCCGATCCGCAGTTCCGCGGCGTGGGGGGCGCCTATGCCGATTTCCATCAGCTGAGCGACGAGGAAACCGTCGGCTGTCTGCGCCGCGCCTGGACGGTGGCCGCGCAGACCCCGGCCGGGCCCGCGCTGGGCCGCGGGGTGGCGATCCCGCCGCAGGGTCTGGCCGGCGATCTGGTGGTGCCTCCCGACCCCTGCGGGGTGATCCTGTTCGCCCATGGCAGCGGGTCCAGCCGGCTCAGCCCGCGCAACCGGCAGGTGGCCGCACAGCTGAACGATCTGGGGTTTGCCACGCTGCTGATGGATCTGCTGACCGAGGACGAGGCCGCGGACCGGCGCCACGTCTTCGACATCCCGCTGCTGGCGGAACGGCTGCTGCAGGCCGATCTGTGGATCGCTGCCGAGCCGGAACTGGCCGGGCTGCCGCTGGGGCTGTTCGGGGCCAGCACGGGGGCCGCGGCGGCGCTGATCGCGGCTGCCGAACTGGGTGGGCGCGTCGCGGCCGTCGTCTCGCGCGGCGGGCGGCCCGATCTGGCCGCGCCGCAGCTGGCCCGGGTGACCGCCCCCACGCGGCTGATCGTGGGCGGCGACGACCCGCAGGTGCTGGACCTGAACCGCAGCGCCCTGGCCGCGCTGACCTGCGACAAGGACCTGCGGATCGTGCCGGGGGCCGGCCATCTGTTCGAGGGGCCGGGCCAGCTGGAGACCGTCACCCGCATGGCCGGCGACTGGTTCCGCCAGCACCTGACCCGGGCCAGCGCGCCGCTGGCGCCGCCGCCGGCCCGCGAACGGGCGCCGGCCACGCCCGCCGAAATCGTCCGCGCCGCGGCCCTGCCCCTGCCCGACCCCGACGATCCCGCCTTCGGGTCCGCCTTCGACCGGTATGGCGCGGCCCGCGTCGTGCTGCTGGGCGAGGCGTCGCACGGCACGTCCGAATTCTACCGCGCGCGCGCCGGCATCACCCGCCGTCTGATCGAGCGGCACGGCTTCACCCTTGTCGCGGTCGAGGCCGACTGGCCCGATGCGGCCGTGCTCGACCGGCAGGTCCGCGGCCTGCCCCCGCAAGTGCCGGCCCGGGCGGCCTTTGCGCGCTTTCCCACCTGGATGTGGCGCAACCGCGATGTCGACGACTTCGCCACCTGGCTGCGCGACCACAACGCGTCGCGCCCGCTTGACCGGCGCATCCGCTTCCAGGGGCTGGACATCTACAGCCTGTTCAATTCGATGGCCGAGGTTCTGGCCTATCTCGATGCGCAGGATCCGCAGGCCGCGGCAGAAGCGCGGCAACGCTATGCCTGCCTGTCGCCCTGGTCGGACGCCCCCGCCGCCTATGGCCGCACCGCCCTGGCCCAGGGCCTGGCCCCGTGCGAGGACGCGGTGACGCGGGTGCTGGTCGACCTGCTGACGCGGGATCTGGCGCAGGCCCGGCGCGACGGCGACAGCCTGTTCGACGCCGTGCAGAATGCCCGCGTGGTCGCGGGGGCCGAACGCTATTACCGCGTGATGTATCACGGCTCGGCCGAAAGCTGGAACCTGCGCGACACGCACATGTTCGAGACCCTGAAACAGGCCATGGACCATGTCGGGCCGGGGGCAAGGGCCGTCGTCTGGGCGCACAATTCCCATATAGGCGATGCAAGCGCGACCGACATGGGCGTGAACCGGGGGCAGCTGAACCTCGGCCAGCTCTGCCGCCAGGAATGGGGGACGGACGCGGCCCTGATCGGCTTTGGCACCCATTCCGGCACGGTGGCCTGCGCCTCGGACTGGGACGGCCCGATCGAGGTCAAGGCCGTGCGCCCCAGCCACCCCGACAGCCATGAGGCGATCTGCCACGCCGCGGGGGGCGCGCGCCTCCTGCTGGACCTGCGGCCGGGGGTCGACGCGCCGCTGCGCGCCGCCATGGCCGCCTCGCGGCTGGAGCGGTATATCGGCGTCATCTACCGGCCCGAGACCGAACGGTGGAGCCACTACGACCACGCGATCCTGTCGGACCAGTATGACGGTTATGTCTGGTTCGACCGGACGCAGGCCGTGGTCCCCCTGCCCGCCCCGCCCGCCGGCGGGGGCGAGGAGCTCGGCGGCACGCGTGCGGTGCTGCACCTGATGCAGCGCACCGCGGTGCAGGGCTCCCCGGACGCGCTGACCGCGATCACCGGCCGGTGGACCGCGGGGGCCGCACGCCGCACCGAGGACGTCCACCCCTTCCGCAAGAGCCTGGCCGAGCTGCGCGTGGGCGACACCATCGCCTCCGAGGGCCGCACCGTCACGCTCGCCGACATCGAGCACTTCGCGGAGTTCACCGGCGACACCTTCTACGCCCACACCGACCAGGCGGCGGCGGAGAGGAACCCGCTCTTCGGCGGGATCGTCGCCCACGGCTACCTCGTGGTCTCCCTGGCCGCGGGGCTCTTCGTGCACCCCGACCCCGGGCCGGTGCTGGCGAACTTCGGCGTCGACCAGCTGCGCTTCCTCACCCCGGTCAAGGCCGAGGACACGATCGCGGTGACGCTGACGGTCAAGCAGATCACTCCGCGCACCACCGCCGACTACGGCGAGGTGCGCTGGGACGCGGTGGTCACCAACCAGGACGGCGCGCCGGTCGCGACCTACGACGTGCTGACGCTGGTCGCGAAGACCTGGCCATCAGCCGACGCCTAGGCTCCCGGCCGTGGAGATTCGTTCCCTGGGCTTCCGCACCGACCTCGCCATCCGCGTCTACCGGTCGGTCGGGTTCCGCGACACCGAGGTCCAGACCCAGCTCGAGCAGCGCGCGCGGTAGCCGGGCCGCACGTGCCGGCGGGTGCCGTTGGTCCCGTGCTCCGATGTCCTCGTTCCCTCCGCACCGCCGGAGGCCTGCTGGCACCCTGGGACGAGGCGCCGGCACCGGCCGGCACGAGAGGCGGGGCCGATGAGCGGCGGCGCGCACGAGCGGGTGGGCCCGGGCCCCGGCGCGCACGCCCGCAAGGAGCACGGCGCAGGACCGACCGACGACGTCCCGCGCACGCTGGTCGCGCTGGACATCGTCTTGAAGACGGTGCTGATCTGGCTGGTGGTGCGCACCGCGATCGACCCGTCGTGGGGCAACCTCGAGGGCAAGGCCCCGATGTTCCGCGCGATCACCTACCCCCTGCTGGCGGCCCTGGTCCCGACGATCTGGGTCGTGCGGGCCCGTCGCGGGCTGCCCGAGCGGCCCTATCCGTGGCTGGCCGACGTGCTGGTCACCGCGACCTGCTTCAACGACTTCCTGGGCAACCGACTGGACCTCTACGACGCGGTGACGTGGTTCGACGACGCGGTCCACTTCTTCGTCAACGCCGCCCTCGCGGCCGCGGTGGTGCTGCTGTGGTGCACGCCGGCCACCCGGCTGCGCGACGTGCTGGCCCGCGCGATCGCCGTCACGACCTCGGTGTCGCTGGCGTGGGAGATCTGGGAGTACCGCGCCTTCATCAACCGGATCGGCGAGCGGTTCAGTGCCCACGCCGACACCCTCGGCGACCTGGGCCTGGGCTGGGCCGGCGCGGTCGTCGGCGCCCTCACGGTCGTCATCACGTGGCGGCGCCAGGAGCAGTTGGCCGGGCTGCGCCCCGACGAGCCGGAGCACCGCGGGTACTGAGCGGCCCGTGGTGCCCGTGCGGCAGGTCATCGGCCAGCGACAGGGC
>JACXUX010000244.1 GCA_014763725.1 Rhodobacterales bacterium | reverse complement strand
CAGCCCCGCCCCCGCATGCGAGGCCCCCGTGGCATCCAGAAAGTCGGTCACCGCGACATGCCCCCAGTCGACAAAGCCCACCACGCCGGTCTGGTCGGTCACCCGCGCCCGCAGCTCGCCCGAGGCGCCCAGGAACCTGGCCCCGCCCAGTGTCTGCCCGGTGCGCGCGACCAGCACGCCCAGCGACTGATAGGGCTGCCCCCGCACCGTGCCGCCGCCGCCGGAATAGAACAGATAGTCCCGCGGCGTGCCCAGCAGCGAGGCGCCCAGCACCGCCCCCACCTGCAGCCGCGCCGCCAGCACCAGCCGGTCCGATCCGCCCATCCGGCGGAAGCCGCGGGCATCCAGCGTCAGGCGCAGGCCGGAGTCGGTGCCGTCCAGCCCGGCAAAGGGCTTGACCTCGGCATCCAGCAGAAAGCCGCGGGTGGCGTCAAAGACATTGTCGCGCCGGTCCCAGGTCAGCCCCAGCGGCAGCGCGACGCTCTGATAGCGGGTGGTGCCGGTCAGGTCGCGGACCTCCTGCGCCTCATATTCCAGCGCCAGGGCGCCGGTCAGGCTGTCGGAAAAGCGGTGGCGCAGGCCCAGGCCCAGCCGCGCCGCGTCGATCCGCTGGTCGGGTTCGTCGCTGCGCCCGGCCTCGACCCCCAGGGTCAGCACGGTGTCGGGGGTGAATGTGGCCGGCCGGTCCAGCGTGACCGCCAGGGTGGCATCCATCCCGTTGCCGGTGGCGCCGATCTGGTCGACCGCGCCATCGAACCGCAGCCGTTCGGCCCCGCCCAGCAGGTTGCGGTGCATCCAGAACCCGGTCAGCGACAGACCGTCCAGGCTGGCCAGTTCCGCGCCAAAGCCGAACCGGCGGGGCAGCTCCTCGGCCACGGTGGCGGCGATGTCCAGCGTGCCGTCGGGGTTGGGCGTCGCGGCCTCGGTCAGCGCGACCGAGGTGAAGACGCCCGTCCGCCGCAACCGGTCGACGCTTTGCCGGATCGCGCGGGGGTCGAAGACCTCGCCCGCGGGAAAGCCCGCGATGGCCTGCAGGCGATCCTCGCGCATCCGGTCCTGGCCGGTAAAGGTCAGCCGGCCGAACCGCAGCTGCGGCCCGGGGGCCAGCGCGATGCGGGCGGACAGCGTGGCCTGGGCATGATCGGCGCGCAGGTCCTGGTCGGCCACGGCCGCCTTGGCATGGCCGCGCAGGCGCCAGCCGTCGACCGCGGCCTGCACCGCATCGCCGATCACCCCGCTGGCGGCCACCTGGCCGGGGGCAAAGTCGGCGGGCAGGGCGGTCCTGGGCGCCAGCGGCCCGATCTCGGCCTGGCCAAAGCGGAAGCGGGGCCCCGGTTCGACGACGACCTCGATCCGGCCGATGCGGGCGGGGGCATCCAGCGAGGCGATGGCGGCGGCCTCGCGCCCGTCGATGCGCACATGGATGACGCCGGAATAATGCCCCGCGGCATAGAGCGCGCCCAGCAGCCGACCGTATTCCGCCTGGGCCGCGGCGAACAGGTCTTTGGGGTCGGTGTTGCCCTCGGCCCGCGCCAGCAGCAGGGGCGAGGCCCCGCGCAGCGCCGTGCGCAGGTCGTCGGAGGCGCCGGGGGTGTCGAAGTCCAGCTTGTCCAGCGCCTGCGCCGGGGCCGGCGCCAAGGCCACGGCCACGGCCAGTGCCGGCACAATCCGCCTACGCCAGATATGCCCCGACCCGCCCATGCCACCCCGCACCAAACCCATGCGCAGACCATCGCACGCCCCCCGGCGTGGGGCAATGCACAGGGGGCGGAAAGCGGCCGGGGACGCGGAACTTCGCCGTGAAGCGGCCTGCGGCTATTGCGCGGCGACCTCACCCCCGCGGCCGGCGGCCAGCCGCCCGTCGCTGACGGCCGACAGCGCCAGCGCCGCCGCGCCATGCGCCCACAGCAGCTCGCCCCAGGCGTGGATCTCGATCGGCGGCAGCGGGCGGCCGGTGTTCAGCACCAGCGCCTCCATCTCGGCCAGGGTATCGGCGGCATAGAGATAGTCGAACTGCATCCGCGCCCCCGACAGGATGATCAGCGCCGGGTCGAACAGGTTGACGACATTGGCCAGCCCCACCGCCAGATAGCGCCCCGCCCGGCGAAAGATCGACCGCGCCGCCTGGTTGCCCGCCTTGGCATGGTCATACAGGCTTTCCAGCAGGACCATCATCGACTGGCCGTCACGATAGGTCCAGTTCAGCGCCGTCGTCGCCTCGCGCGCCAGGGCATAGTCGGCGACATAGGCCTCAAGACAGCCGCGCTGACCGCAGCGGCACAGCGCGCCATCCAGCTGCACCTTGGTATGGCCCAGTTCCATCCCGATGCCCATCGCGCCGCGCCACAGCCGGTGGTTCAGCACCAGCCCCATGCCCAGGCCGTGTTCGATCGTCACCACCGCAAAGTCCGACCGCCGCCGGCCCGCGCCGAACCACAGCTCGGCCATGGCACACAGGTTCGCGTCGTTGTCGATCTGCACCGGCAGGTGCAGCTGCGCCTCGACCATCTGCGCCAGCGGCACCTTGCGTTCGGTCAGGATCGAGGACCAGAACACCTGGCCCGTCGGGCTTTCGACATAGCCGGGCAGCCCCACCCCCACGGCCGAGATCGCCTGCCGCGTCAGGCCCGCCCGGGCGCAGACGCGGTCGACCAGATCGGCGATCAGCGCGGCCAGATCGGCCGGGGTCAGCGGCTGGGGCCTGCGTTCGTCATGCAGGTCGGCCAGCAGGTTGCCCGCGAAATCCATCACCACGGCCGACATCTCGCGGTCGGATACCTTCAGCCCCACCACGCGATGCGCCCCCGCCCGCACCCCCAGCGCCACGGCCGGGCGGCCGCGGCCGGTTTCGGGGTCGCGGGGGGCGGCCACCTCCTCGATCAGGCCGGCCTCGATCAGCTCTTGCGTGGCGGTGGTCACGCTGGCCGGGCTGACGCCCAGATCGCGCGCCAGCCGCACCCGCGGCACCAGCCCGGCGGCGCGCACCCGGTCAAAGACCTGCTGGCGCAGCGGGCGCAGCGTTTCGCCGATCGGTGGCATCAGCGGCCCGCATCCGGCTTCGCGCCCTTCCAGCCTGCGCGGCTTCATTATTTAACCCCCCGAAGGAAAAGGGCGCGCCCGTCGCCCGGCCCTGGTCGAAACCCGCTGCATCGCGCGCAGATCACTGCCGCACCGCAGCGAAAACCGCCCATCTGCTGTGCGATGTCAGGATACATGACGGATTTTTATTTTGACAACTGAAATTAATGCGGGCAGTTTTGCGCCGTGCCGGCGAATCCGCTGGACCGGCCTTGCCAGGGCCGCACCAAAGGGAGGTTCTTATGCGTTATTCCATCCTGGCCGCCGTGGTCGCCACGGTCGGCTTTTCGTCGGCCGCGCTGGCCCAGGGGCTGACCGTCGCCGTGTCGTGGTCGAACTTCCAGGAAGAGCGGTGGAAGACCGACGAAGCCGCGATCAAGGCCGCGCTGGAAGCGGCGGGCAACAAGTACATCTCGGCGGACGCCCAGGCGTCCGAGGCCAAGCAGCTGACCGACATCGAGGCGCTGATCGCCCAGGGCGCCGATGCGCTGATCATCCTGGCCTACAACAAGGACGCGATCGGCCCCGCCGTGGAAAAGGCCGCGGCCGAGGGCATTCCGGTCGTCGCCTATGACCGCCTGATCGAGGATCCGCGCGCCTTCTACCTGTCCTTCGACAACAAGGGCGTGGGCAAGATCATCGCGGAATCGGTCGTGGCCGCCGCGCCCAAGGGCAACTTCGCCATCATCAAGGGCGATCCGGGCGACGCCAACGCCGGCTTCCTGCGCGAGGGGATGGAGGAAGTGCTGGCCCCCAGGGTCGCCGCGGGCGACATCAAGATCGTGGGCGAACAGTTCACCTCGGGCTGGAAGCCGGAAGGCGCCCAGGAAAACATGGAACAGATCCTGACCGCCAACAACAACGCGGTGGATGCGGTTCTGGCCCAGAACGACGGCATGGCCGGCGGCGCGATCGCCGCGCTGCAGGCCCAGGGCCTGGCGATCCCGGTGGGCGGGCAGGACGGCGACCTGGCCGCGCTGAACCGTGTGGCGCGCGGCCAGCAGGTCGTGTCGGTCTGGAAGGACAGCCGCCAGCTGGGCGCCCGCGCGGCCGAGATCGCCTCGGCCCTGGCCGGTGGCACCGCGCTGGACGCGATCCCCGGCGCGGTCAAGTGGTCGGGCGGCGAGAAGGGCGTCGAGATGAACGCGATCTTCCTGGATCCGACGCCGATCACCAAGGCCAACCTGAACCTGGTCATCGACGCGGGCCATATCAGCAAGGCCCAGGCCTGCGAAGGTGCGGCCGCCGACGTGGCCGCCTGCAAGTAAGCTGACACGGCCGGACGCCTCCCC
>JACXUX010000243.1 GCA_014763725.1 Rhodobacterales bacterium | reverse complement strand
CCCCGCCCCCGCAGGCCCGAGGCCGCGATCTGCGCCCGCACCTGGGCGGGGTCCGTGGCCAGGGCCCGGCGCAGGCCGGTCAGCCCGCCCTGCGCCTGATAGTCGGTCAGCGACAGCGGGTCGATCACGCCCACGCGGGCAAAGGTCAGCCGGGTCTGGCGCGCCATCCAGGGCAGCGCGTCCACCGGACCCAGCGCCAGCGGCCCGCCGTCGAAGACCTGGGCCACCTGGTCGGGCGTCATCGAGCCCAGGCCATGGCGGACCCCGTCGCGCTCGACCTCGACCAGGGGTTCCAGCCAGACCATGCCGCGGCTGCCGGTGCGGATCAGGTCCAGCGTCACGCCGCGCCGCGCAGCCTCATCGGCCAGGGCGCGGGCCACCGCATCGGCCCCCAGCGCGCGGGCCGCGGCATCGCGGGGCAGCCAGACCTTCATGGCCGGCCCCCCGCCGCCAGACGGGCCAGCCCCTCGGCCGTGACGCGGCCCAGCGGCTGGCCGTCGACCAGGGCCGCGGGCGCACAGGCGCAGAGGCCGAGGCAGAACACCGGCTCCAGCGTGACCGACCCGTCGGCGGCGGTCTGATGCCAGTCCAGCCCCAGCCGGTCCTGCAGGTCGCGGGCCAGCGCCTCGGCCCCCATGGCCTGACAGGCCTCGGCCCGGCAGAGCCGGATCACCCGCCGCCCCGCGGGCCGGTCGCGGAAGTCGTGATAGAAGGTCATCACGCCATGCACCTCGGCCCGGCTGAGGTTCAGCGCCGCCGCGATCCGGGGAAGGGCGGCCGCGGGCACATGGTCGAAGGCCGCCTGCACCGCATGCAGGACGGGCAAGAGCGCCCCCTGCATCCCGAGGTGATCGGCCAGGATCGCGTCCAGCCGCGCCTCGGCCTCGGGGGGCAGGGTTTCGCTGTGCATCGGGGGCCGTCCTTGTTGGTCCTGTCCCATGCTAGCCCGGCCGCGGGCCGCGATCAAATCGCGGTTTCCGTCCCGCCATTGGGCTTGTCGATCAACCTCGCCCGGCGCACGAAGATGTCCAGCAGCGCCGACCGCCGCCCCTGCGGCGGCAGGATCAGCGCCACGGTGGCGTGCGCCTGCGGTGCGGCGGGGTCGGCGATCGGCATGCAGGCCAGCCCCGGCACCTGGGCGAAGAAGCGCGCGATGCGTTCGGGCAGGACGGTCGCGATCCGCCCCGTCTGCACCAGGCTGACCAGCGTCAGGATCGAGTTCGACTCGACCCTGGGCACCAGCGTCACCTCGGCCGCGGCCAGATGCTGGTCGATGATGCGGCGGTTCTGCATGTCGGGCGTCAGCAGGCCCAGGTCGCGCCCGGCCAGATCGGCCCAGGTCAGCCGCGCGGGCAGCCCGCCGCCACCGGCGTCAGCAGCGCATAATGTTCGTCGTAAAGCGGCAGCGCCTCGATCCCCGACAGCCGGTCATGCGTCAGGTGGGTCTGGGCATAGCTGAGGCCGGCGTCGATGTCGAAATCGGCCAGGGCGGCCAGGATCTGGTGGCTGGTCATCGAACACAGCCGCACCCGCACCCCCGGTGTTCGGCCAGAAAGGGCGCGGTGTAGAGCCGCGCCTCGATCAGCGCGGTGGGGATCACCCCCAGCCGCAGCACGCCGCCCAGACGGCTGCGCGCGGCGGTCAGGTCGGCGCGCAGCGCGCGCGCCTCGGCCAAGATGGTGCGGGCGCGGGCCAGCACGCGTTCGCCTTCGTCCGTCAGGCCCAGATAGCGCGGGCCGCGGTTGACCAGCGTGGCGCCCAGCTGATCCTCAAGCGACTTGATCGCGCTGGACAGCGTGGGCTGGGTCACATGGCAGGCCGCCGCGGCGCGGCCGAAATGCTGTTCCCGCGCCAGCGCGATCAGCATTTCCAGCTTGTCGATCATGCGCCTGCCCCCGGTTCGCCCCCCGGGGCAATGGTGACGGGAATGGAAGGAAAGGCAACCCGTCCCCCCGGGCACGGGGCGAAAAACCGGGGTGGGGATATTTCCACAGGAAAATATCGCTCGCCGGACGCGGCGGCTCCGCGCGATATATCCGTGTGGATATAGCCCGGGAGAGGACGATGCCCCCACGCCCTTGCCGCCCTGCCGCCGCGGCGGCCCTGCTGCTGACGCTGGCCCTGCCTGCGCCCGCCTTGGCCGATCAGGCGGTGGTCTTTGCCGCGGCCTCGCTTAAGACGGCGCTCGATGCCGTGGCGGCGGATTTCGAGGCGGCCACCGGCCATGACGTGACGATCAGCTATGCCGGGTCGAACCAGCTGGCCAGCCAGATCCTTCAGGGCGCACCGGCCGACATCTTCCTGTCGGCCGCGGTCGAGTGGATGGATGCGGTGGAACAGGCCGGGCTGGTCGTGCCCGGCACCCGGCGCGACCTGTTCGGCAACACGCTGGTGCTGGTGGGGCCGGCCGGGGCGGCGCCGGTGGAGATCGGCCCCGGCTTCGATCTGGCGGGGCTTCTGGGCACGGGGCGGCTGGCCATGGCGCTGGTCGATGCGGTGCCGGCGGGGCAATACGGCAAGGCGGCGCCGACCGCGCTGGGCCAGTGGCAGGCGGTGGCCCCCCGCGTGGCCCAGGCCGACAACGTGCACGCCGCCCTGGCGCTGGTCGCGCTGGGCGAGGCGCCCTATGGCATCGTCCATGCCACCGATGCCGCGGCCGAGCCGCGGGTCAGGGTGGTGGGCCGCTTCCCCCAGGGCAGCCATCCCGCCGTGACCTATCCCGGCGCGCTGCTGACCGGGGCGGCGGATGCGGCGGACCGCGCCTTCCTGCAGGCGATCACCGCGGATGCGGGCGATGCGGTCTTTGCCGCGCAGGGCTTCCGGATCCTGGACTGACGGCGCGCGCATGGCGGACTGGCTTTCGCCCGAGCAATGGCAGGCGGTGGCGCCGTCGATCAAGGTGTCGTTCTGGGCGACGCTGGTCAGCCTGCCCCTGGGCGTGGCCGTGGCCTATGCGTTGGCGCGGGGGCGGTTCCCGGGGCGGCAGCTGCTGAACAGCCTGGTGCATCTGCCGCTGATCCTGCCGCCGGTGGTGACGGGCTATCTGCTGCTGCTGACCTTCGGGCGCCGGGGGGTCGCGGGCCAGCTACTGGACGAACGGTTCGGCATCGTGCTGGCCTTCCGCTGGCCGGGCTGCTGCGGCCCGACCGCGGGCGCATCGCGGTGGGCGACCGGGTGCTGGTGGACACGGCCGAGGGTGTGTTCCTGCCGCCGCACCACCGCCGCATCGGCTATGTCTTTCAGGAAGGCCGGCTGTTCCCGCATCTGACGGTGCGCCAGAACCTGGCCTATGGCCGCTGGTTCGCCCCCCGGGGGGCGGCGCGCGCGGACATCGACCGCGTGGTCGAGATGCTGGGCATCGCGCCCCTGCTGGCGCGCCGGCCCGGGGCGCTGTCGGGCGGCGAACGGGCGCGGGTGGCGATCGGGCGGGCGCTGCTGTCCGCGCCGGGGCTGATTCTGGCCGACGAACCGCTGGCTGCGCTGGATGAACCGCGGCGGGACCGAGATCCTGCCCTATTTCGAGCGGCTGCGCGATCAGGCGGGGGTGCCCATCCTCTATGTCAGCCATTCCACGGCCGAGGTGGCGCGGCTGGCCACCACGGTGGTGGCGCTGCGCCAGGGCCGCGTGGCGATGGTGGGCCCCGCGGCGCAGGTGCTGGGCGATGCCGCGGCCATGGGCGCGCGCGAGGTCGCCTCGGTCCTGCCGGCGCGGGTGGTGGCCCATCACGACGACGGGCTGACCGAACTGGACGCCCCCGGCGGCCGGCTGTGGCTGCCCGGGGTGGCCGCGCCCGTGGGGACCGCGCTGCGCGTGCGCATCCCGGCGCAAGAGGTGATCCTGTCGCCCGCCCCGCCGCAGGGCCTGTCGGCGCTGAACATCCTGGCGGGGCGGATCGTGCAGATCCGGCCGGGGCAGGGGCCCGGGGTGCTGGAGACGCTGGATCTGGGCGGGTCCGACCTGGTCGCGCGGCTGACCCGCCGGTCGGCCGAGGCGCTGCAGCTGGCCCCCGGCCAGCCCTGTCACGCCATCGTCAAGTCGGTCGCGCTGGCCCCGCAGGACATTCTGGGCGCGGCCGGGGCGCCCCGGCCGCGCCCCCTGAGCGCAGCACGTTGAAAAGACAGCGCTTCCCCCCGCGGGGGGGGGAGGATCACTGCATCCGTCGATGTTCGGCAATATTGGAGCGGGCGAAGGGATTCGAACCCTCGACCCCAACCTTGGCAAGGTTGTGCTCTACCCCTGAGCTACGCCCGCGTCCTTGGGTGAGCGGTGATCTACAAACTCCGTCCGGCGGCTGCAAGGGGCAAAACGCATCGGCGCGGAAAAATCTGGCGGGTCAGATCAGCGCGGCCAGCGCGGCGGTGACCAGCGCCGCGAAGGTCAGCGCCATGCCCGCCACACGCAAGCCCATGGGCCCGCCC